>CAXTUO010000082.1:0-9545 GCA_964247175.1 uncultured Acetobacteraceae bacterium
GTGGTGTACTCCTGCACCAAGCACATCGACGGCCAGGGCCGGGTGCTGGGCGGCGCCGTGCTGGGGCGCAAGAACTGGGTCGAGGACACGCTGCAGCCGTTCCTCCGCAACACCGGGCCCACCCTGTCGCCGTTCAACGCCTGGCTGTTGCTGAAGGGGCTGGAAACGCTGCACCTGCGGGTGCACGCCGCCTGCGCTTCCGCCGCAATCGTTGCGGACATGCTGGCCCGGCACCCGGCGGTGTCGCGCGTCTGGTTCCCCGGGCGGCCCGACCATCCGCAGCACGCCCTGGCCATGTCGCAGATGAGCGCCGGCGGCACGCTGGTCGCGTTCGAGCTGGCCGGCGGCAAGCCCGCGGCGTTCCGGGCGATGAACGCGTTCCGGCTGATCGCGGTGTCCAACAACCTTGGCGACTCAAAGTCGCTGGTGACGCACCCGGCCACCACCACGCATATGCGGATCGGCGCCGAGGAGCGCGCCCGCCTCGGCATCACCGACGGCGTGGTCCGGCTGTCGGTGGGGCTGGAGGACGCCGCCGACCTCACGGACGACCTGGCGCAGGCGCTCGACACGCTGCGCGCCGGAGACGTCCGGGCGGCGGCGGAATAGGCCGGGGGCATGGCGCCGCGTTACAGCGCGACCACCCGGGGCGTCGTCGTCAGCGTGCAGGCCGCCTTCCTGCCGGAGCACTCCGACCCCGAGGCCGGCGCCTGGGTCTGGGCGTATCAGGTGCGGATCGAGAACCGGGGGCCGGAGGCAGTGCAGCTCCTGGCCCGCACCTGGCGCATCACCGACGCCCGCGGCCGCACGGAGGTGGTCGAAGGCCCGGGAGTGGTGGGCGAGACGCCGAAGCTGGCGCCCGGCGAGGCGTTCGAATACACCTCCGGCACGCCGCTCGGCACTGCGTCGGGCTTCATGGCGGGCACCTACTATATGGTGGTGTCCAGGACCGGCGAGGCGTTCGACGCCGCCATCCCGACCTTCAGCCTGGACAGCCCCAGCGAGGGGCGGAGCGTCCACTGACCTGGAGCCTCGTGGCCCGGCCGCTTGCCGTGCCCGCGACGCGGCACCACCTCCGGTGAAACGAATCGCCCCGCCCGGTCCTGGTCGGGGCGTCTTTTTGAAAGCGCCTGCATCTTGAACAGCATCAGCCCGGCTGCCGCATCCACGCCCTCCGTCAGCGAGGACCGCCCGACCGTGGAGGAGGCCGAGGCCGCCGTACGCACCCTGCTGCGCTGGGCCGGTGACGACCCGGCGCGCGAAGGCCTGCGCGACACGCCGAAGCGCGTCGTGAAATCCTACAAGGAGCTGTTCAGCGGCTACGCCGTCGATCCCGTGTCCCTCCTGGAACGCACGTTCGAGGAGGTCGAGGGCTACGACGAGATCGTGCTGCTGCGCGACATCCGGCTGGAAAGCTATTGCGAGCACCACATGGTGCCCATCATCGGGCGCTGCCACGTCGCTTACCTGCCGAACCAGCGGGTGGTGGGGATCAGCAAGCTGGCCCGCGTGGTTGACGCATACGCCAAGCGGCTGCAGATCCAGGAGAAGCTGACGGTGCAGATCGCCAACACGATCGAGCAGGTGCTGCAGCCCCACGGCGTCGGCGTGGTGATCGAGGCCGGGCACCAATGCATGACCACCCGGGGCGTGCACAAGCCCGGCGTCAGCATGGTCACCAGCCGTATGCTCGGCGCGTTCCGCGACAACCCTTCCACCCGGCGCGAGCTGCTGTCGATGATCGGCCAGCGGTCGCCGGGCAGCTTCGACACCTGAACTACTTGATCCCGGTCGAGCCGAAGCCGCCCTCCCCTCGGACCGTGGCGTCCAGGTCCTCGGCTTCGATCAGCGTGAGCTGCGGCGCCGGGGCGACCACGGCTTGGGCGATCCGGTCGCCGCGGCTGATGGCGAACGGCTCGGCGCCGAGGTTGATCAGGCAGACCATGAGCGGGCCGCGGTAGTCGCAGTCCACCGTGCCGGGGCTGTTCGCGACGGAAACGCCGTGCTTCACGGCGAGGCCTGACCGCGGCCGGACCTGCATCTCGTAGCCGTGCGGCACGGCGCAGGCGAAGCCGGTCGGCACCAGCAGGCGCTCGCCGGGCCGCAGCAGGAGCGGCGCGTCGCCCGGCACCGCGGCGCGCAGGTCGAACCCGGCCGCGCCGGCGGTCGCGTAGGCGGGGATCGGCAGGTCGGTGTTGCCCTCCAGCCGGCGGAACCGGACGACCGGCGCGGTCATGCCAGCGCCTTCGCACTGCCCGTCGCTTCAGCGATGCCCATTGCTTCAGCGATGCGTTGCGCGAGGCGGGAAGCCACGTCGGGTTTGGGCAGCCGGGGCCAGGCCTCGATGCCCTCGGCGGTGAGGAGGTGCACCTCGTTCAGTTCGCCGCCCATGATCCCGGTTTCCGGCCGCACGTCGTTCGCCACGATCCAGTCGCAGCCTTTGCGGGCGCGCTTGGCCTGGGCATGGTCCAGCATGTCATCGGTTTCCGCGGCGAAGCCGACCACGAGACGCGGACGCGCCGGGCCAGCGGCGGCAAGCGTCGCCAAGATGTCGGGGTTGGGCACCAGCGCCAGGGCCGGCGGCGGGGCGCCGGGCGCCTTCTTCAGCTTGGCGTCGGATGCTTCCGCCACGCGCCAATCGGCGACGGCCGCGGCGCACACCGCCACGTCCGCCGGAAGCGCCGCGGTGCAGGCCGCCAGCATCTGCTCGGCCGTCTCGACCCGGCGCACCGCGACGCCGGGCGGATCGGCCAGCGCGACGGGACCGCTCACCAGGGTGACACGCGCGCCCAATCCGGCCAGGGCGGCGGCGATGGCGTGGCCCTGCCGGCCGCTGCTTCGGTTCGCGAGGTAGCGCACCGGGTCAATCGGCTCATGCGTCGGCCCGCTCGTGACCAAGGCGTGCCGCCCGGCCAGCGGACGGGCAGCCGGGCGCAGCAAGGCTTGGATCGCGGCGAGGATCGCGGGCGGCTCCGCCAGGCGGCCGAAACCGTGTTCGTTGCAGGCCATCGCGCCCTCCTCCGGCCCCACGGCCTGCACGCCGCGGGCGCGCAGGGGCGCCATGTTGGCCTGGGTCGCCGGGTGGGTCCACATGCGGACGTTCATGGCGGGCGCCACCAGCACCGGCTTGTCGGTGGCCAGCAGCACGGTGCTGGCGAGGTCGTCCGCCTGGCCCGTCGCCATCTTGGCCAGCATGTTGGCGCTGGCGGGCGCGACCACCAGCAGGTCGGCGGCACGGGAAAGCTGGATATGGCCCATTTCGCTCTCGTCCGTCAGCGACCACAGACTGGAATAGACTTTTTCTTCGGTCAGCGCCTGCAAGCTGAGCGGCGTCACGAACTGCGCGCCCCCTTCCGTCAGCACGGCGGTCACGGCGGTGCCGTCCCGGCGCAACAGGCGCACCAGTTCCAGCGCCTTGTAGGCCGCGATGCCGCCGCTGACGATGAGCAGGACGCGGTTCAAAGCCGCCATCCCGTGTGGATCGCGGCGATCCCGCCGGTCAGGTTGCGGTAGCGCACGCGCGAAAGCCCCGCCGCCTGCATCATGTCCGCCAACGTTTCCTGATCCGGGAAGGTGCGGATGCTTTCCGCGAGGTATTGGTAGCTGTCGGCGTCGCCCGCGACGGCACGGCCTAAGCGGGGCAGCACTTGGAACGACCAGGCATCATACGCCGGCGCGAGGGCCGCGACCTGGACACGGGAGAACTCAAGGCAATGGAACTGCCCGCCGGGCTTGAGCACCCGGCGCGCTTCCGCCAGCACCGCCGGCTTGTCCGTGCAGTTGCGCAGGCCGAAGGCGATGCTGACCCGGTCGGCCGAGCGGTCCGGCAGCGGGATCGCCTCCGCATCCACGACCAGAAACGCCACTTGATCGGCGCCGGGGCGCTTGCGCGCCTCCGCCAGCATGGACGGGTTGATGTCGGTGAGCCACGCCGGGCCGCCGCCCCGTGTGCGCCAGCCGAAGGCGATGTCGCCGGTGCCGCCCGCGAGGTCCAGCAGGCTGCGGTCCGCCCGCGGCGCCAGCCCGGCGATGAACTCGCGCTTCCATAGCCGGTGCACGCCGAGCGACATCAGGTCGTTCATCAGGTCGTAGCGCGGCGCCACGCTGTCGAAGACCGCACGCACCAGGGGTTTCTTCTCGGCCGCGGGCACGGTGCGGAAGCCGAAGTCGGTCTCGGGATTGCTGCTCATGCGGCCAGCATATAGGTTGTCCCGTAGCGATGCCGGAACTCCCTGAAGTCGAAACCGTGATGCGCGGCCTGCGGGCGCGGCTGGACGGGCGGGTGATCCGCCGGGCGGAGGTGCGGCGCCCGGACCTGCGCTGGCCGCTGCCAGCGGACCTGGCGCGGCGGCTGACCGGGGCAAAGGTGCTGGGATTCCGGCGCCGGGCGAAGTACATGCTGATGCGGCTGGCCCCGCGGGACGGCGAGGAAGGCACCAGCGTGCTGCTGCACCTCGGCATGTCCGGGCGTATGTTGATCCGGAGCCGCGGCTCCAACGCGGCGGCGTTGCATGAGCATGTCGAGTTGGAAACGGACGATGGCTGGCTGGTCGGCTTCGTCGATCCCCGGCGGTTCGGCTCCATCGACCTCCTGCCGACCGCGGCGGAGGACGCGCACCGCCTGCTGGCCGGGCTGGGACCGGAGCCGCTGGACGATGCGTTCGACGGCGCGGTGCTGCATCGCGCGCTGGCCCGGCGGCGCACCCCGGTCAAGGCGGCGCTGCTGGACCAGCGGGTGGTGGCGGGCCTCGGCAACATCTACGTGTGCGAGGCGATGTTCCGCGCCGGCATCGCGCCGGGCCGCCTGGCGTCCGACGTGACCGCCGCGCAGGCGGCCCGGCTGGCGTCCGAGATCAAGGAAACGCTTCTGGAGGCCATCGCCGCCGGGGGGTCCTCGCTGCGGGACTACGTGCAGCCGGACGGCGAGTTGGGTTACTTCCAGCACGCCTGGCGGGTGTATGGACGGGAAGGCGAGCGATGCCAGGACTGCCCCGGCCCCCCCTGCCCCGGCGTTTCCCGCATCGTGCAGTCCGGGCGCAGCACCTTCTATTGTCCGCGCCTGCAAGCCTGAGCCGCCCCGCAAGCCCCGAGGAGCATCGCCATGCCTGAGACGCCCCTGCCTGAGATGATTCTGGTCGAAACGCATGGCCGCGTGGGCCTGATCCGCCTGAACCGGCCGCAGGCGCTGAACGCGCTGTGCGACCAGTTGATGGACGAGCTGGGCCGCCAGCTCCTGGCCTTCGACGCGGACCCGGCGGTTGGCGCAATCGTGCTGACCGGCTCGGACAAGGCCTTCGCCGCCGGCGCCGACATCAAGGAAATGAAGGACCGCAACTACCCCGACGTGTTCCTCCATGACTTCATCGGCGCGCGGTGGGAAACGGTGCTGCGGGTGCGGAAGCCGGTGATCGCCGCGGTGAACGGCTTCGCGCTGGGCGGCGGCTGCGAGCTGGCGATGATGTGCGACTTCATCCTGGCCGGCGACGGGGCGCGGTTCGGCCAGCCCGAGATCAACCTGGGCGTGATCCCCGGCGCCGGCGGCACGCAGCGGCTGACCCGGGCCGTCGGCAAGTCCAAGGCGATGGAGATGTGCCTCACCGCCCGCATGATGGACGCGGCGGAGGCCGAGCGGTGCAGCCTGGTGAGCCGCGTGGTCCCGGCCGCCGAGCTGGTGGCTGAGGCGCTCAAGACCGCCGAGAAGATCGCGGCGCTGTCCCCCGTGGCGGTGGCGATGGCCAAGCGCGCGGTCAACGCGGCGTTCGAGACGACGCTGACGGAGGGGGTGCGGGCGGAGCGCGCGTTGTTCCTGTCGCTGTTCGGCACGCCGGACCAGCGGGAAGGCATGGCGGCGTTTGCCGAAAAGCGCAAGCCGGCGTTCACCGCCCGGGGGTGATGCCGGGGTGATGCAGGCGCGGCACACCTCCGGCATCACGGAACGGTCATGCTTGACTTGGCCGTTCCGCCTCCATAGAACCGAGCGCTTCCGGCGCGCTTGGCGTGCCCCGCATCGCATTGCTTGAGAAGAATCATGGCCAACACCGCGTCGGCGCGTAAGCGCATCCGTCAGACCGCCAAGCGCACCGAGCGCAACCAGGCGCGCAAGAGCCGTATGCGAACGTTCGTGAAGAAGGTCGAACTGGCCTGCGCGGCCGGCGACAAGGCTGCGGCCGCCGAAGCCCTGCGACTGGCGCAGCCGGAGATGCAGCGTGCTGCTGGCAAGGGCGTCATTCACCTGAACACCGTGTCGCGGAAGATCTCGCGTCTTGCCGCCCGGGTTAAGGCGCTCGCTTCCGCCTGAACTGGGATGGGCGGACTCGTCCGCACCGTCGCTTAATTTGTCTTTCTCTGAGAAAGCGGGCAACTTGTTGTGTCCGCTTTCTTCGTTTTACTTCACTTATTTTCTTCTATCAGAATTTGTATTGCGCTCAGTAACGCTTTGATTTAGGGGTGAAGTGCGGTTGCCGTGACGTGACTGCCCACTTGCTCCAGCGGTGCCGCCTGGCACCCGTTGCGGCGGTCGGCGCGTTCCCATCTTCGTGGCGGCCCTGCGCCGTTGAACCCAGGCAGGTATCAATGGAATCCAACCCGGGCGATACGGAACTCAAGTCGGGCGCCCTGGATGGTTTGCCGCTGCCGCCGGTCCGCCCGGCCCTCGAACGTGTCGCCCCGCTCGACACCGCGGAACAGCTGGGCGAGCAATGGGCGCGGGTCCGCAGCCGTTTGCAGCAGGACGTGGGCGACGTCGAGTACCGCACCTGGCTACGCCAGATGACCCTGGGCAACGTCGATGGCGACGAGGTGACGGTCCACCTGCCGAGCCGCTTCCTGCGGGACTGGGTGCGCGGCCATTACGCCGACAAGCTGAACGCGCTGTGGCAGTCGGAGAACAAGCGCATCCGCCGGGTGGACATCCGCGTGGGCGGGGCCGGCATCCTGGCTGAACCGTCCGGCGCGGAGCGCGACGGGCCGGTTCTGCCAGGCGACGCGTTTGCGGACGCGCCCGACCTGCTGGCCCTGGACCGTGCGGACGATCCCCGCTCCGACCCGGCGCGGCCGGAGATGGCCGCCCCTCTCGACACGCGGTTCGAGTTCGACAGCTTCGTGGTCGGCAAGCCCAACGAGTTCGCCTATGCCTGCGCCCGGCGCGTGGCGGAGCGGCCGTCGAGCCCCGGGTTCAACCCGTTGTTCCTGTATGGCGGCGTCGGCCTCGGCAAGACGCACCTGATGCACGCTATCGGGATCGAGCTGTCCCGCCGCCCCGCCGCGCCGATCCAGGTCGCCTATATGTCGGCCGAGAAGTTCATGTACCGCTTCATCGCTGCCATCCGCAACCAATCGACCATGGAGTTCAAGGAACAGCTCCGCAGCGTCGATGTGCTGATGGTCGATGACCTGCAATTCCTGATCGGCAAGGACAACACGCAGGAGGAGTTCTTCCACACCTTCAACGCCCTGGTCGATGCCGGCAAGCAGATCGTGGTGTCGGCCGACAAGTCGCCGTCGGACCTGTCGGGGCTGGAGGACCGGCTGCGCACCCGGCTCGGCTGCGGCATGGTCGCCGATCTACACGCGACGACCTTTGAGCTGCGCATCTCTATCCTGGAGGCCAAGGCGCTGCGGGCGCAGGCGCAGGTGCCGCCCAAGGTGCTGGAGTTCCTGGCCCACAAGATCACCAGCAACGTGCGCGAGCTGGAAGGCAGCCTGAACCGCTTGATCGCCCATGCCAACCTGTTCGGCCGGCCGATCACGCTGGAAAGCACCCAGGAGGTGCTGCACGACATCCTGAAGGCGCATGACCGCCGGGTCACCATCGAGGAAATCCAGAAGCGCGTGGCCGAGCACTGGAACATCCGCCTGACCGACATGAGCAGCGCCCGGCGGGCGCGCGCGGTGGCGCGGCCCCGGCAGGTCGCGATGTACCTGGCCAAGCAGCTCACCAGCCGGTCGCTGCCGGAGATCGGGCGCAAGTTCGGCAACCGCGACCACACCACCGTCATGCACGCGGTCAGCCGCATCGCCGAGCTGATCGAGCAGGACTCCGACTTCGGCGAGCGGGTGGAACTGCTGCGCCGGATGCTCGAAAGCTGACGCTGGAAAGCTGACGGCCCGCGATGATGCGCGGCTTTGCGCGGGGGCCGTGATCGGCTACACTGGCCTGCCGCGGCGCCGGACTCGGTGCCCAACAGGAATGGTCGCATGAAGTTCAAGGCCGAACGCGCCACGCTGCTCAAGGCGCTGGCCCATATCCAGAGCGTCGCAGAGAAGCGCAACACCATCCCCATCCTGGCGAACGCCCTCATGGTCGCCAAGGGAGGCACGCTCAGCTTCACCGCCACCGACATGGAGATCGCCATCGTCGAGGAGGTCGCGGCCAATGTGTCGCGCGAGGGGGCCATCACCGCCCCGGCCGCGACCCTGTATGAGATCGTGCGCAAGCTGCCGGAAGCGGCGGAGCTGGAATTCGAGGTGGCGGAAGGCGGCGCGCAGCTCAGCCTGCGGGCCGGGCGCTACGGCACCAGCCTGGTGACGCTGCCGACCGACGACTTCCCGAGCATGACGGCCGGGCAGTTGCCGCACCGGTTCCAGCTTTCCGGCCTCGCCTTGCGCGGCCTGATTGACCGCACCCGGTTCGCCATCAGCACGGAAGAAACGCGCTACTACCTGAACGGCATCTACCTGCACGCCGCCGAAGGGGATGGTGGCCCGGTGCTGCGCGCCGTCGCGACCGACGGGCACCGCCTGGCGCGCGTCGAGGAACCGATTCCACAAGGCGCCACCGGGATGCCCGGCGTCATCATCCCGCGCAAGACGGTGGGCGAGTTGCGCAAGCTGCTGGACGAAGAAAGCGGCGAAGTCGAGGTCGGCTTGTCCGACACGCGGATCCAGTTCAAGGCCGGGCCGATCACGCTGACCAGCAAGCTGATCGACGGCACGTTCCCGGAATACGAGCGGGTGATCCCCAAGGACAACGACAAGGTGCTGCGTGTCGGCAAGAAGGATTTCTCCGACGCCGTGGCGCGCGTCGCCGCCATCAGCAGCGAGCGGTCGCGCCCGGTGAAGATGGCGCTGGACCGCGACCTGCTGACGCTGTCCGCCGCCAGCCCGGAGCAGGGCACGGCGAGCGAGGAGCTGGACGGCGACCGGGTGCAGTACGCCGCCGGTCCCCTGGAGATCGGCTTCCAGGCCCGCTACCTCAACGACATCACCGACCAGATCTCGGACCACGTCGAGTTCCATTTCTCCGACGGCTCGGCGCCGACCATCGTTCGGGACGCTTCCGATGGCAGCGCGCTGTATGTGCTGATGCCCATGCGCGTTTAGGCCGCGGTTGCTGCGGCTCACGCGCCTGACGCTGACGCAGTTCCGCAATTACCCGGCCCTGACGTGGCGGCCCGCCGCGCGGATGGCGGTGGTGACGGGTCCGAACGGGTCGGGCAAGACCAACCTGCTGGAAGCCGTGTCGCTGCTGCAGCCCGGGCGCGGCCTGCGCGGCGCGCGGATGGCGGACCTGGCGCGTCAGGCGCCGGACGCGCCGGGCCGCTGGG
>CAXTUO010000083.1:0-9537 GCA_964247175.1 uncultured Acetobacteraceae bacterium
CGGGCTACATGAGTTGCGCCATGGCGCGTAGCCCAAATGGAGCTGGGCCGGTCGAGGTCGCCATCATCGGCGACAATTTCATGCTGCCGGGCCGCTTCGCCGACGCGATCCACGCCGCCTGCGGAAGCCGGGCCGCCACGCGCACCCTGACCCTGCCCTGGCCGGACGAGCCGATGGAGCACGGCTACGCCCAGCCCGGCCTCGAAGGATTGCGGGAATACCAGGGCAATCCCGAGGAGGTCGTGGCGTTCGTCGGCACAGCACCCGTGCTGGTGACGCAGCTTGCGCCGGTGTCGGCGTCCATGCTGGACCGGATGCCGTTTCTCCGGCTGATCGCGGTGTCCCGCGGCGGCCCGGTCAACATCGACCTCCTCGCGGCGCGCGAGCGCGGCGTCGCGGTGTGCAACACGCCGGGCCGCAATGCGTCGGCGGTGGCCGAGTTCACCATTGGCGCGATCCTGGCGCAAACCCGGCTGATCACCGCCGGGCACGACGCGCTGCGTACCGGCACGTGGCGGGGCGACCTGTACCGCGCGGACCGAACCGGCCGGGAGCTGTCGGAGATGACGGTGGGCGTGGTCGGCTACGGCCAGGTCGGCACCCGGGTCGTGCGCCTGCTGCGCGCCTTCGGGTGCCGGGTGCTGGTGCACGACCCCTATGTGCAGCTTTCTGCCGGGGACTTGGATGCAGGTGTCGTGCAGGTGGGCCTGGACGTGCTGCTGCGAGGGTCGGACGTGGTCACGCTGCACGCCCGGGTCACATCCGAGACTGCGGGCATGATCGGCCCCGCCGCCTTCGCGGCCATGCGGCCCGGCGCCGTGTTCGTCAACACCGCCCGCGGGCCGCTGGTGGACTACGACGCGCTGCATGACGCGCTCGCCTCCGGACGCCTGGGCGGCGCGGCCATCGAGACCTTCGCGGTCGAGCCGGTCCCGGCGGACTGGCCGCTGCTGCACCTGCCGAACGTCACGCTGACGCCGCACATCGCCGGCGCCTCGGTCCGCACCATCACCGTGGCGGCCGAGGCCGCGGCGGAGGAGGTGCGGCGCTGGCTGGACGGCGCTCCGCCCCTCAACCCTTGCTAGGACGCACCGCCATGATTGAGACCACCCTCCGCGCCGAGATCGTGCAGGCCGCGCGCAGCATGAACGCGCTCGGCATCAACCAGGGGACCTCCGGCAACATCAGCGCCCGCTTGGGCGGCGACATGCTGATCACCCCCTCCGCGACCCCCTACGACCAGATGCGGCCGGAGGACGTGGCCGTGATGCCGCTGGACGGCGAGCGCGGCGCGTGGTCCGGCCCGTTGAAGCCCAGCACGGAGTGGCGCTTCCACCTCGACATCCTGCGCGGCCGGCCGGACGCCGGCGCCGTCGTCCACACCCATGCGACCTACTGCACGACGCTGGCGATCCTTCGCAAGCCGATCCCGGCGGTGCACTACATGATGGCGGCGTTCGGCGGCACGGACGTGCGCTGCGCCCCTTACGCCACCTTCGGCACGGCGGAGCTGGCGTCGCACACCCTGGCCGCGCTGGACGGGCGCAACGCCTGCCTGCTCGCGAACCACGGCATGGTGGTGGTGGGCGCCAGCCTGGCCAAGGCGATGTGGCTGGCGGTCGAGCTGGAGACGATCGCGCGCCAATATTATCTCAGCCTGCAGATCGGGCAGCCGCATGTCTTGTCGGACGTCGAGATCGCCGACACCGCCAAGTCGTTCTCCACCTATGGCCTGCAGGAGCGCGAACAGGCAGCATGAGCGACCCGTACGACCTGCTGGTCATCGGCGGCGGGGCCAACGGCGCCGGCATCGCGCGGGACGCCGCCGGACGGGGCCTGAAGGTGCTGCTGTGCGAGAAGGGCGACCTGGCGGAGGGCACCTCGTCGCGTTCCGGCAAGCTGATCCACGGCGGGCTGCGCTACCTGGAGTACTACGAGTTCCGCCTGGTGCGGGAAGCGCTCAAGGAACGCGAGGTGCTGCTGCGCATCGCGCCGCACATCGTCTGGCCCATGCGCTTCGTGATCCCGCATTCGCAGGAGCAGCGCCCGGTGTGGATGCTGCGCCTGGGCCTGTTCCTGTATGACAACCTGGGGGGCCGCGGCCGTTTGCCCGGCACGCGCAAGCTGGACCTGCGCCATGCCCCCGAGGGCGCGCCGGTCCGGGACCAGTTCGGCACAGCGTTCGAGTACTCGGACTGCTGGGTGGAGGACGCGCGCCTGGTGGTGCTGAACGCCCTGGACGCGCAGGCGCGCGGCGCCGACATCCGGGTACGGACCGCGGCCGTGCACGCCCGCCGCGACGGCGACGCCTGGACCGTCGAGCTGCGCGGGCCGGAGGGAGACATCTCCACCGTGCGGTCGCGCGCCCTGGCCAACGCCGCCGGGCCGTGGGTGGAGCAGGTGATCCACGGGGTGGTCGGCAGCAATGCGGCCAGCAAGGTGCGGCTGGTGAAGGGCAGCCACCTGATCGCCCGCAAGTTCTGGCAGGGTCCGCAAGCCTACCTGCTGCAGAACGACGATAAGCGGGTGATCTTCGTGAACCCGTACGAGGGCGACTTGTGCCTGATCGGCACCACCGACATCCCCTACGAGGGCCGGGCCGAGGACGTGGCCGTCACCGACGACGAGCGCGACTACCTGCTGCGCGCGGTGAACCGCTACATGAAGCAGGAGCTGACCCGCGCCGACATCGTGAGCGAGTTCTCCGGCATCCGGCCGCTGTATGACGACGACGCCGCAGCCAACGCGTCCGCCGTGACGCGCGACTACACGTTCGATATTGACGTGGGCGGGGATGCGGGCGGGCCGGACGGGCGGCTGCCGCCCATGCTGAGCATCTTCGGCGGCAAGATCACGACCTACCGCAAGCTGGCCGAGCACGCGCTGGACAAGCTGGCGCCGCATCTGCCGGGGAGGATGGGCGGGTCCTGGACCGGCGGCGCCGCGCTTCCGGGCGGCGAGATGCCCGGCGCCGACTTCGACGCCTTTCTGGCCGGGTTGCGGGGCCGGCATCCCTGGCTGCCGGAGCGGGCGGCGCACCACTATGCCCGGCTGTATGGCACGCGGGCCGAGCAGCTGCTGGACGGCGCGCGGACGTTGGGGGACCTCGGCCAGCACTTCGGCGGCCTGCTGTATGAACGTGAGGCGCGGTTCCTGCACCGCACGGAATGGGCGTGCACGCCGGACGACGTGCTGCACCGGCGGACCAAGCACTACCTCCATCTGTCCGCGGCGGAGCAGGGCGCGTTCGCCGAATGGTGGGGCCACGCTGTTTGACGGGGTGTGGGCGCGGGGGCGGCTCCGTCGCTTGATCTCAGAGCGGAACAGGCAAGCCGCACCCCGGCCCCTGCGGCGCCGCCATACCGGGCAGGGCCTTCGCTTGGAGGACGGCTGCCTGCTCAAATGAGGTCGGCGACCGTTTGATCGTCGTCAGGACATCGGTCGTGCTTGCCCCACGGAGCCGCCGCCGGTCACGCCGGCTTCAGCGCGTACCCGATCAGCCGGGCGAGGGTGAGGTCCCTGCCTCCGCTGATCTGCGGCAACGGCTTGAACCCTCGCCGATCGTGCAGGAACGAGCCTTGATCGAGCCAAAGCAGGCCGATCAGCGTTTCCGCGACGATCCGGCTGCCCACCGGCCCCAGATGCTGGCCGCCGAACCCCACCGCAGGCTCGTTCGGGTCATGCGTGACCCCGTAGAACTCGGCCTCCCTCAGCACGTAGAACCACAGCGGCGCGTTGCCTTTCAGCGGGCCGCCGTTTCCGTCCACCCAGTCGCTGCGCACCTTTGCCCGGGCGTCATTGGTGTCCTTCAGGTCGGTTGCCGTGTCGCCCGGCAGCTTCGCCGGGTCGAGGAGGCGCGATCCCGCGCTCCAAAGGATCTCGTCCGAAAGCGGCTCGATGCCGAGCAGCCGCGACACCGCCTGGCCCGACGGCAGGCCCAGGCTTTGGCCGCGCTGGAGGTTGCGGAACGCGAGGTTGCCGACCAGCGTGCTTTTCTTCGCCGGCGTGTCCGTCTGCTTGAAGAACTCCGGCAGGTCGCTGAGCGGCCCGGTGAGCAGCGCATCGATGCGGTAGGAGGGCTGGGGAACCTTGAAGCCGCCCTCGGCCGCCTTGGGACCCGCAGGCAGTTCAAGGAAGAAGCCGAAGTCGATCCCCCATTGCGGCGCCAGCGTGCCCGGGAAGCCGTTCAGGTTCTGCGTCGGGTCGGGATTGCGGGAAAAGGTCGGCACGCGCGTCTTGGCCGCGTCCGCGCCCTTGGCGGCGACCACCGTCGTGTTGAGCGCGTAGCTTGGCCGCACCATGGAATGGCCGAACCGGAACGCCGCGCCCGAGAACTCGATCGGCAAATAGGGGAACGGCGCTTCCTGCTTGAGGTAGTGCTGCAGGCGCGGGGTGCCGCCGGGGTTGAGCACCTCCTCCACCATGCCCGGCTCGCAAACCCGCTTGAGGTAGTCGAACACGACCACCCACTGGTAATGCCAGCGCACGATGTTTGCGGCCGTGCGGAAGCGGCTCGTGTCCGAGCCCAGATCGCCGGCGAAATCGCTGATCATGGCGTCGTTTGCGATGACCTTGTTGTGCAGCTGGATCAGCGCGCCATGGAACTGCGACACGATCTTGTTCTCGTCGTTTCGCTTGTCGCCCAGGATCGGCGTGCCGTCCCCGTTGTCCGGCCCGCCCAGGCCAGTCAGGCGGAACAGGTCGGCCTTGGTCCCCGTTTTGGCATCCGCCGCGCCCGGCGAGGTGCCGGTCCGCAGCTTGAGGCCCTCGTACATGTAGGGTTGGTCGTCCGGCCCGCGGCCATACACGTTGTCGAGGTCCAGCGCCGGCGAGCGGAAATCGACAACAGCACCACTATGGCAAGCGCGTCGGACTGCAGATGTGACGCGGGTCACCCCACCAGCTCTGGCGATGACGTGCGGTCGTGCCCTGACCGGGGGGCGATCCCGACTGCGCGCATTTATGGCTTGCCGCCAAACGCTGGAGCCGGACCGCGTCCGTGAGGGCCGCCCCAACCCCTCGCCGGTCCCGCCCGGCTGCCCGTGGGGCTGGCCGGACTCTCCGGGCGCCGGCCGTTCGAGCGGTTCAATCGGGAGGCGAGGCCGTCGCGGGGCCGGGAAGCGCGCCGGCGCCGGGCGTGACGGAGCCGTCCGGCTGCGGCACCGCGACGGGCGCCACCACGACCGGGACAACGCCGTTATGGCTGTCCAGCCCGATCTGCTGCGCGGTGGATTTGGTGAGGTCGATGGTGCGGCCGTCCACGTAAGGTCCACGGTCCTCGACCGTCACCTCGGCGGTCTTGCCGGTTTCGGTGTTGGTGACCTTGGCGACGGTGCCGAGCGGCAGGGTCTTGCTCGCGGCGGCCCGGCCGGCGTGGCTGAAGCGGCGGCCGTCGGCCATGGTCTTGCCCTGGAACGAGGGCGCGTAGAACGAGGCCTTGCCGGCCTGCTTGCGGCCGCTGTGGTCCTCGACGATACGGCGGCCGTGCACCGGGCCGAGCGGCGGCTTGCGGGCAAGCGTGCGCGCCTGCTCCTGGACCTGCGGGCTGTTGACGTCGAATGGCACCCGGCCGGGTTCGCCCGGCGACGCCGCCTGGGCGTCCGGGACCACCAGGGCGGCCATGGTTGCTGCGGCGGCAAGAAAGCGACGTGTCATCGGACGGTCCTTCTGCAACCATCGAACGACGTCTCGCGACGGCAGGCGTTGCATTAAAAATGAGACACGTTCGATGCGGACGCAGGACCGCCGCCGGGCTGCGCCCAACGTTCGTACGAGTGTGACCGGCGCGGGCTCGCCGCGCGTCGTTGCGCCGTGGGACGGGGCGTCAGCTTGGGGCGGGCATGTCCGCGGTCACGGCGGTGGTGAAGTCTGCTTTCGCGCGGGTGTAGGCCGCACGGTCGTCGCAGCCCGCCATCCCTCCCACATGGACGATGCGGGCTCGGCTTGCTAGACGGGTATGCCGCCGTCCGGCGTGGCCGCCGGGGCGAGTATGCGCTGGGCATCCAGTCCCATGGCACGGATTTCCTGAACTTGGCGGGTGCGCACGCTTGCCGCAGAACGGGTGGGGATGCCTGACAGGAGGATCAAACGGATGGACTGGACCGACACACGCCTTTCAGAGGCGCCGCAACAGGCAGCCGAGCATTTCGATGTGCTCATCGTGGGCGCTGGGATCTCCGGCGTGGGCGGGGCTTACCACCTCCGGCAGCAATGCCCGGGTCTCAGCCTCGTCGTGCTTGAAGCCCAGGACGGCTTTGGCGGCACCTGGCGCACCCACCGCTACCCCGGCATCCGCAGCGACAGCGACCTTTACACCTTTGGCTACCGGTTCAAGCCCTGGCGATCCGCGCCCATCGCCACCGCGGCGGAAATCCTGAGCTACATGGGCGAGGTGATCGAGGAGAACGACCTGGCCCGCCACATCCGCTACGGGCACCGGATCGGCCGAGCGAACTGGTCGAGCCGCGACAAGCTCTGGACCCTTGAGGCGGTCCGCAACGACACCGGGGAGGCCGTGCGGTTCACCACGAACTTCCTGTACATGTGCCAAGGCTACTACCGGCATTCGGAGGGCTACACGCCGGATTGGCCGGGCATGGACGCGTTCGGAGGCCGCATCGTGCATCCGCAAACCTGGCCCGACGACCTGGACACCAAGAACCGCCGCGTCGTGGTGATCGGATCGGGCGCCACGGCAGCGACGCTGGTGCCGGCCATGGCCGGGCATTGCGCCCACGTGACGATGCTGCAGCGCTCGCCGACCTTCTTCAGGATCGGCCGCAACGGCATCGAGATCGCCGACGAGCTGCGCGCGCTGGAGATCGACGAGGCATGGATTCACGAGATCGTGCGCAAGAAGATCCTGTTTGAGCAATCGGTCTTCGCCCGCCGCGCCTTCACCGAGCCGGAGAAGGTCCGGGAGGAGCTGCTGTCGGGCGTCCGCGGCGTGCTCGGCCCTGACCACGATGGGAACACGGATTTCGCCCCCTCTTATCTGCCCTGGCGCCAGCGGATCGCCTTTATCCCGGATGGCGACCTGCTGCAGAGCATCCGCGCCGGCGAGGCGTCCGTGGTGACCGACGAGATCGAGCGGTTCGAGGAGAAGGGCATCCGGCTGAAATCGGGCAAGCTGCTCCCTGCCGACATCGTCGTCACTGCCACGGGCTTCAATCTCAATGTGCTCGGCGACATCGCGTTCACCATCGACGACGCGCTGCTGGTGTTCTCCGAAACGGTGACGTATCGCGGCATGATGTTCACCGGCGTGCCCAACCTGGCCTGGGTGTTCGGCTACTTCCGGGCGAGCTGGACGCTGCGGGCCGACCTGGTGGCCGACTTCGTGTGCCGGCTGCTCCAGCACATGAAAGCCAAGGGTGTGCAGCGGGTGACGCCCACCCTGCGTCCCGAAGACCGGGCCATGCCGCTGCGGCCCTGGGTCGATCCGGAGAACTTCAACCCGGGCTACCTCCTGCGCGGCCTGTCGCTGATGCCCAAGGCGGGCGACAAGCCGGAATGGCAGCACACCCAGGACTACTGGACCGACAAGGACGCTCTGCCCGCCATCGATCTCGATGACCCGGCGTTTGTTTACGACTGACGCTGCCCGGGCCAGCCCTGGGAAAACAGCCAGGCGCCGGCGGCGGTCGGCTGGGCCGGTCAGCCCGTAGGCGGCGTCCAGGCCCTGCTGCGCACCCTCGGCCCGGACAGCATCGGCCAGGCGTTCGCCGTAGGTGGCTGAGCGCGTCGGCCCGGCTCACTCTTCCGCCGGGCTGACCATGGGAGAACCATCAGCCTCACGCGGTCCCCGAAGGCTTCAGCGCAGCAGTTGCAGGCAATCGGCTGCTTGCTCGGCCGCTGGCCGGGCGGCGCTGCGCCGGAGCTCGCCGTTGACAATCATGGACATCACCTTCTCACGCAGAAGGCTTGCCAGGTCGGTGTCGTGCTGCATATCCGGCACCGCAGCCCGGTAGATCGCGTTGGCATCAGGCGGAAGCTTGGCCGCGCAATCCTCGCCCGAAGTGCTCCCTGTCGCGGCAGGGCCGGCCGCCCCGCTGGCGGGCGAGGAACGGTCCGCGCAACGGGCGGCGCCAAACAACACGAGCGCGAGCAGGGCGACGCGGCAGCAAGCAAGACGCATTCAACTCTCCATCGCTTGTTCACAGTGAAGCCACGTCGCCTGCCCGTTTGGAGCCATGCTGCACGTCGAGTGACGCCGTGATCCCGCGAGGTCTGCGCTGGCGTGCCGGCGCCTTGTGCCGTTGCGAAATGTGGCACTCTGGACGGCCGTGGGCAACAAGCCAGGCGACTGCTGCCGCTGTTTCGCACGGACGGCCGACGGGAACGGCGGCAGTCCGGCTGCTGGCCGTTCTTTCTTGCTGACCCCGCCGAACTATCCTGCCGCCGGCGGCGGCACACGCCTGGCCGCGAGAAAGGCGACCCCATACGCCGCCACTGCCAGCAGGAACGGCGCCCCCGGCAGGTGCACCGGCGCGCCAGCCGCCGCAAACGTGCTGAATGCCCGGCCGGCCACCAACGGCGCGGCGATCGCCGTCAAGCCCTGCATCGAGGCCAACGCGCCCTGCACCTGGCCCTGCTGGTCCGGCCCGGCATGTGCGGACAGCAGGGCCTGCAGCGCGATCCCCACCCCGAGCAGCCAAACCCGGTCCGCGAACGCAAACGCGAGGTAGGCGAGCGCCGACACCGCGTATCCCGAGAGCGCGGCACGGCGCTCCCCCACCAGCGGGACCAGGCGGCGGACCAGCAGTCCCTGCACGATTGCGGACCCGGTGCCGACCAGCGCCAGCGCCAGGCCGTTCTGCTGCGGACCCCAGCCGAAGCGCATGTCGTTCTCCAGCACGAAGCTGCTTTGCAGCGCGCCGAGCGCAAACCAGGAGCAGCACCACGCCGCCGCCAGACGCGCATAGGCCGGGTCCGTCGCGATCACGCGCAGGCTGCCGACCGGGTTGGCCCGGCGCCACTGCACCGGGCGCCGCAGCGCCGGCGGCAGGCTTTCCGGCAGCACGAGCAGCGCATACAGCATGCTCGCCCCGGCCAGCAGGGCTGCCGCCAGGAACGGCAGACGCAGCCCGTAGCCGCCTAGCAGCCCGCCCAGCGCCGGCCCGCCGACGAAGTCCAGCCCGAACATGGCGCCGATCAGGCCGAAGCGCTGCGCCCGCTTGGCCGGCGGCGTCACGTCCGCGATGTAGGCCGTCGCCGCGGAATAGCTCGCCGCCGTCGCACCCGCGACCAGCCGACCCAGGAACAGCCATCCCAGCGACGGCGCCCAGGCCAGCATCAGGTCGTTCAGGCACATCCCGCCGAGCGCGAGGCCAGCAGCACCGGGCGCCGCCCGAACCGGTCGCTGAGTGCCCCCAGCAGCGGCGCGCACAGGAACTGCACAGCGAGAGCGCGGAGAGCAGCGCGCCCTGCCACAGCGACGCTTCCGACGCCCCCCGCCCGGAAAGCTGCATTGCCAGCGTCGGCACCACCGTGACCACGATGCCGAACCCCAGCGCGTCGATGGCGACGGTCGCGAGC
>CAXTUO010000084.1:0-1437 GCA_964247175.1 uncultured Acetobacteraceae bacterium
GGCCGCCACCCCGTCGCCCGGCGGATCAGCGCCGTGTCCAGCACGCTCACCGGCACGTCCGCCGCGCGCCCGGTCCTGCGCACCACCTCCGGTACCGTGCCGCCTAGCACCGTGCCCACGTCGGCGACCAACTGGTTCAGGCTGCGCCCATGCCCGCTGCCCACGTTCATCACCCGGTGCGGCCCGTGAACGCGCGCCCGCGCTCGCTGGCGCCTGCGTGGTAAAGCACGGGGGGCGCTGCGGCGACGGCTCGCACAGGCGCATGGCACTCATCCGGTATTGCCGTTTGTCGTGCTCCACGCGGCGCGCCCGGGCCGGGTCAGTGTGAACGCCCCGCGCGGCGGCCAGGAACAGGCCATCGAACAGACGGCGCTCCAGCAGGCGGGCCAGGCCGGTCCAGTGGTCCAGCTACGCGTATGCACCCGTGTCCCGCGGGTGATAGGCCCTGCTGGGTATGGCCTGGCACCGTCATGTCAAAGGCGTTCAGCAGCATGGGGCAGGAAGCGCCGGGGCCGTCCCCGCCCGTCACCAAATGTCCGGCGTGCCGCCGCCGCCGGTCATGCCCGGTGACTCCGTCATGGAACCTATCCTGAGCCGGGCGACATGCGGTGTCAAACAGGTTTGCGTGGCACATCGCCTGTATGGCAAGCCGCGTGTCGACGATCCCAGATGGCTGCTTCAGAAAGCTGCGGGGTAGTTCTCGGCCACATCGCCAGGGAGTTTTCCATGGACCGCTCGCTGCAGGACTACCTGTCGTCGCGCCGCCGCGTGCTGCAGGGCATGGCGGCGCTGCCCGCCGGCATGGCGCTGGGACGTTCGGCGCTTGCTGCGCCGTCCACGCCGCTCAGCTTCATCGGCTGGCAGTACCAGCCGCAGATCGCCGAAGCCAACGTCAACGTCTTCAAGCAGCTTTACGACGAGAACGTTTCCTACGAGCTGGTGCCCGGCGACTACCACTCGGTGTTGGAAACCAAGCTGCTGGGCGGCCAGCACATCGACATGATGTATTCCGAGGAGGACCACATCGCGCGCTGCAACGCCGCCGGCTGGGTGCGGGACCTGGAGGACTTTTAGACATCGACGCGATCAAGGCGGGCATGTTCCCGGTCAGCGTGCGGTCGATGTCGCTGCTGGACGGCAAGCTCGCGGGTAATCCTCCACGGCTTCAGTGGAATGGTTACGCGACGCCCTGTGCTCGCCATTCTGCCTCGGCCGGCCTTTGGTAGCCCAGAGCCGATTTGCAGCCGCTCGAGGTTGTACCGGCCCTCGACATAGGCGAACACTGCGCGCCGGACCGGCTACCTAGTCCAGAGCCGCCGCGCCAAGGTGATCACGTCGGGAAGCGACCTGGGCGGGCTGAAACCGGTCATGCGGCTGCACCTACCCCGCACGCTTCCGAGCGAAGAACCCGGCGATCTCCGCAGCCGCCCGGTCGGG
>CAXTUO010000084.1:1447-9491 GCA_964247175.1 uncultured Acetobacteraceae bacterium
CAGCAAAGACGGGAGTAAGGGGGCCACTCTCTCCGCCGTCGGAACAAAATGCTCCGGATTTCCGGTGACGCTGAAGGCGCGTGGGACGGCCAAAGCCGCAGTCTGCGGCGAATAGCCCTGAAACCCGCGGCGTCGATGCGCGGTCATCGTAAATCCGGAACCCGCATGGCGCCCCGGTGCTGGTCGCCGAAGGCTGCGGCTACCCGGCGTGCTTCGGGCCGAAGAACCCGGCGATCTCCGCCGCCGCACGGTCGGGGTTTTCCCGATGCGGGAAATGCCCCACCCCCTCGAACATCGCCAAGTCCAGGTCGGTGAAGGCTTCGCCCAAGCGGTCCGTCCAGGCATAGGGGAACAACGGGTCATGCTCGGCCCAGCGCACGCATGTGGGCACGGCGATGGGCGGCTGCTTGGGCGCCCGCCCTTCCATTATGGCGATGCGGTCGGCATTGGCCGCCTTGTACCAGGCGAAGCCGCCTTCGAGGTTGCCCGGCTGCAGGAAGTTATCGACCCAATCCTCCAGCATCGCGTCGCACCACTCCGTCCGGTGCGACCAATGGCGTAGGATGTAGCCGATGTAGGCCCGGCAGCTTTCCCGGCTGGCGCCGACCAGGGCGGGGGCGAAGTCCATCTGGTGGAAGGATTGATACCAGATCTCGCGCAGCCGGTCCGGCGTGCCCATGCGCGGGCCGATGCCGGGGTAGCCGAAGTCGAAGAAGAACAGCCCGGACAGCCGCTCCGGCGCTTGCCGGGCGAGGGCCAGCATCACCCCGCCGCCCACGTCATGGCCGACCACGCCCACCCGGCCCACCTCCATGGCGTCCAGCAGCGCCAGCAGGTCGGCGGCATGGTCCCCGGCGCCCCAGGGCCCCGCCGGCTTGCTGCTGGTGCCGAAGCCGCGCAGGTCGGGGGCGATCAGGGTGAAGCGGTCCCCCAAGCGCTCCATCACAGGCTCCCAAGTGCGCCAGTACTCCGGCCAGCCATGCAGCAGCAGCAAGGGCGGGCCGGACCCAGCCACGGCGACGTGGAACGACGCGCCCCGTGCGGTGATCGTTTTATGCTCCATTCTGTCTTCCCCCCATCCGTGCTGCCAACCGCCTACCGCCGTATGAAGGCGAGCAGGTCCTGGTTGAGCCGGTCCTTTTCCGTGAAGAACAGGCCGTGCGGAGCGCCCGAGTACTCCAGCAGCTCTGCGCCCGGGATCATCTTCGCCGCGATGCGCCCCGACTTGTCCGCCGGCACGGTCGCGTCCCCATCCCCGTGGATCACCAAGGTCGGCACCCGGAACGCGCCCATGTCCGGCCTGAAGTCGGTTTCCGAGAAGGCGCGCACGCAGTCCAGCGTCGCCTTGGGCGAGGCGAGCATGGCCATGGTCAGCGCCCACTGCTGGATCTCGGCCGTCACGGTGAAGTTCAGCAGCCCGGCGCCGAAGAACTGCTTGCCGAACGTCGCCAGGAAGTGGGGGCGGTCCTTCCGCAAGCTCTCGACCATCCCGTCAAAGGTGCTGCGCGGCACGCCGTCCGGGTTGTCCGGGGCCTGCAGCAGATAGGGCGTCACGGCCGACACCAGAACGGCCTTCGCCACCCGCGCCCCGCCATGCCGGCTCATGGTGCGCGCGACCTCGCCGCCACCCATGGAGAAGCCCACGAGCGTCACATTCTCCAAACCCAGCCCGTCCATCACTGCCTTCAGATCGTCGGCCAGGGTGTCGTAGTCGTAGCCGGTCCAGGGCTGGCTACTGCGCCCGAAGCCGCGGCGGTCATACGCGACCACGCGCAGGCCCTGGGAAGCCAGGAAGGTGGACTGGTACTCCCACATGTCGGAGTCGAGCGGCCAGCCGTGGATCAGGACGACAGGCGGGCCGCTGCCCCAATCGTTGTAGAACAGCGTCGTCTTGTCCGCGGTCTCGATGAACGGCATGGCGGCCTTCCCTGTCTGGATGCGCAAACGGGGAGGCAGGGCCGGGGTTCCTGTGGGGACAGAAAGCGCATCCGCCGTTTCAGCCGGGTGCTGTCTCGCCGGGACGGCGGAGGAGAAGCAGCGGCGGTGCACGCGAAGCTCCGCCCGTCCTGTGCTCAGACCGCGAGGCCCGACACGACGCTTGACGCGAGCGCCTCCATCCAGTCGGCGCTCAGCGGACCGAGCGGCACCAGCATCCGGTAATAGATGGGGCCGTACAGGGCATCCACGGCGATGTCCAGATCGATGTCGCGGCGCAGCTCGCCGCGCGCCACGCCGGCCCGCAGTATGGCCTTCGCCTCCTCCCGTCGCGGCCGGGCGTAGCCGTCCATAAAGGCGGCCATGGTGAGCGGGTCGCGTTGGCCCTCGGCGATGATCGCCGCCAGCACGCGCCCGGCCGCGCCGCCATACACGGCTGCGACCCGCTGCAATTGGTCGGAAAGGTCGCGCAGCGTCGAGCCGGTGTCGGGATAGGATGTCTTGGGTGCCGTTTCGGCCAGGAAGCCGGCGACGGCAAGCGCCCCACGGCTCGGCCACCAACGGTAGATGGTCGCCTTGCCGACGCCGGCCCGTGCGGCCACGGCCTCGATGGTGAAGCCGGCGATGCCGTCTTGTTCCAGGATGGCGTTGGCGGCCTTGAGGATGGCGACGCGCGCCGCATCATCCCGTGGCCGCCCCATCCGGCTCCGTCGTCGCCCCGCATCGCCGTCCATCATCGGCACGTCCCCGGCCGCTTGTTGCTTATTGTCGCGGCAACTGCCCAGCATTCGACCGTTTCCCCACCGTGCCCCGCTTAGAATGGCTCAAAGCGGCGCTTGACCAGGCCCATCCCGCAACTAATGATACGCCGCGTATCGTATGAGGGACAGCATGGGCCTGACCACGTGGCAAAAGGAGTTCTTCGCGGAGAACGGCTACCTCTTTCCGATGACCGCCTTGTCGGCGGAAGAAGCGCGGCGCTGCCGGGCCAAGATCGAGGACTACGAGGCGCTGACCGGCGAAGAGGTCAACAAGCGGCTGAAGATCAAGGCGCATCTGGCCTTTCCCTGGATTTGCGCGTTGGCGCGTCACCCGGCCATCGTGTCGGCCGTGCAGTCGCTCATCGGACCGGACGTGCTGCTGTTCGGAGCGTCCGCTTTCGCCAAGAATGCCAGGGACCCCCGGTTCGTGTCATGGCACCAGGACTCGGCCTATTACGGCCTTGATCCCCATCAGGAGGTGACCGTGTGGCTCGCCCTGTCGCGCGCCAGCTCCGAAAGCGGCTGC
Source organism: uncultured Acetobacteraceae bacterium (assembly GCA_964247175.1). Classification (GTDB taxonomy): domain Bacteria; phylum Pseudomonadota; class Alphaproteobacteria; order Acetobacterales; family Acetobacteraceae; genus CAHJXG01. Next base: position 4,670 of record CAXTUO010000084.1, read on the forward strand.
GTGCGGGTCTTGCCGAAAAGCCACCTCGGCGCGGATCTTGAGCACGAGGAAACCTACGCGGCGGACAACCTCCTGGCGCGCGGGCAATCCCTGTGCGGCATCGACGATGCGCTTGCCGTCGAGATGCCGCTGGAGCCCGGACAGTTCTCCATGCACCACGAGCGCACGGCGCACGACTCCCGTCCCAACCGTTCGGATGACCGGCGCATTGGCCTGGCGTTCTTCTACATCCCCGCCCATGCCCGCTCGACCCTTGGGCGGCGGTCGGCGATGCTGGTGGCCGGCGAGGACCGCCACGGCCATTGGGACCAGGACCCCGAACCGAAGCAGGACCTCGATCCCGACACGATGGCGGTGCTGGACAACGTTTGGGCCCGATACCGCGACGCGGCCGCGACCGGGCAGGCGGCCGCCCGCGCCGGGGCCTGAGTGCCGCCGGCCCCGACGGTCCCGGTCGTTCCGGGCCGGGACCGTGGCCCGAAACTTGGAAGCACGGTGGTGCAGGCGGCTTCAAGGCCGGGCTTGCCGCCTTTGCTGGCATTTCGGTCAACCTAAGGGAACAACGATGCGACACACCAACCCGCTCACGATCAGCCGCCGTGGAGCGCTGCGCGCCTTGGCCGTGCTGCCCGCCGCGGCGGTGCTCGGCGTGCCCGGCGCCGGGCACGCCGCATCGCTCGACGAGGTGCGCAAGCGCGGCACCATGACCGTGGCCACCGAGGACAACTACCAGCCGTTCGAGTTCACCAAGAACGGCGAAGCCACGGGCTATGACGTCGAGCTGCTGCGCCTGATGGAGAAAACCCTGCCGTTCAAGGTGCAGCAGGAGATGATCCCCTGGACCGGCATCCTGCCCGGCGTCACCACGGGCAAGTACGACGCCGCGGTGACGGCGATCCTGGTGACGCAGGAACGCATGAAGGTGCTCGACTTCGCCAGCCCCGTGGCGGAAACGGTGGATTTCTACCTCAAGCGGGCGAACGACAAGCGGATCGGCTCGGTGAAGGACCTGTCCGGCCTGACGCTCGGCGTGGAAGCGGGCAGCGCGATGCTGAAGCTGCTGCCGCAGCTTGAGGACATGCTGAAGGCGGGCGGCGGCAAGCTGGGCCGCGTGGTCGAGTACCAGGGCTACCCCGAAGCCTACCAGGACCTCGCCAACAGCCGGCTCGATTACGTGGTCAACACATACCTCAGCGTCCGCTCGGTCGCGGACGCCCGGCCCAACCTGTTCGCGGTGGGGGAAGCCGTGTCGAAGCCGACCTTCATCGCTTGGGCGGTGCAGAAGGGCAACGCCGAGCTGCTCGGCCTGTTCAACGAGTTCCTGGCCCGCGCGCGGGCAGACGGCTCGATGTACGCGCTGCAGAAGAAGTGGTTCGGCACCACCTTCGAGGACATGCCGGTCGAGCCGGCCGCGCAATCCTGATCCCGGCGCGATAGGCTGGGGCGCGATAAGTCAGGCCGCCATGGATTGGGGCAACGCGCGCATGTTGTGGGAAGGGCTTGGCGTCACCGCCGCGGTGTCGCTGCTCTCCCTCCTCATCGGGCTGCCGCTCGGGCTGGGGCTGGCGCTCATCCGCTGGCGGCGGGTGCCGGTCCTGGACCCGGCGGTCGCGGCGCTCGTGAGCCTGCTGCGCGCGGTCCCCTCCGTCACCCTCGTGCTGCTGGTTTACTTTGCCCTGCCCGGGCTTGGCTTGGCGTTGCCGCGCTTCGCGGCGGCGGTGGCGACGCTGGGGCTGGGCACGATGGCGTTCGGCTGCGAGATCTGGCGCGGGGCGCTGCTCGCCTTTCCCAAGGACCAGATCGACGCGGCCCGGGCCTGCGGCATGACGCGGGGCTTGCGCTTCCGGCGGATCGTGCTGCCGCAGCTCGTCCGCGCCTGCCTGCCGGCGCTGGTGAACGAGGCCACGCTGCTGATCAAGGTCAGCCCAGCCGTTGCGGTGATCGGCCTGGTCGATACCACCCGGGCCGCCGTGCGGATCGGCGCGGAGACGTTTGAGCCGATCCCGCCCTTCCTGGCCGCCTTGGCGATCTATGCCGCCGTGATCGCCGGGTTCGTGCTGCTGCAGCGTTGGCTGGAGCGGCGGCAGGCCCCGGCATGAGCGGCCTGCCGGTCGTTTGGGCACAGCGGGCTGCGTTGTGGGACGGCTTCCTGACCACGCTTGCCGTGGCTGGGGGCGCCACGCTGCTGGCCGTCATGCTCGGGGTGCTGCTGTTCGCGCTGGCGCTGCGGTTCCGCCTTGCCGCCTGCGGCGTGCGGGCGCTGACGGACGGGATGCGCTGCGTGCCGTTCCTTTTGTTCCTTTACCTGATCTACTACGGGCTGCCGGCCTGGGGGATCGTGCTGAACAACCTGGCGGCGGGCGTGCTGGCGCTGACGCTCTACAACGCCGCATATTTTGCCGAGCTGCTGCGCGGCGCCTGGGCGCAGTTGCCGCCCGAGCAGATCGAGGCCGGCGTGTCGTTCGGCTTCCACGGCACGGCGCTGCTGCGCCGGGTGATCCTGCCGCCGCTGGTGCTTGCCGCCATCCCGGCGCTGGGCAACCAGGTGATCCAGATCATCAAGGACAGCGCCTTCCTGGTGATCATCACGGTGCGGGAGCTGACCTACGCGGCCAACGAGATCCAATCGACGTTCTACGTCCCGCTCGCCTCCTTTGTCTGCGCCGCGCTGCTCTACTGGGTGCTTTGCCTCGGCGTGGAAACGGGCGTGCGCGCGATGCTGCGGCGGGCGGAGCTGGCGCGGTAGCATCCACCTGGGCCGGATGTGCGCGTTCTGGAGGTGCGGGGTCAAGCGGCCACGAAATCCCGGATGGCGGCGTTCAGGGCGTCCGGCTCGTCCGCACGGATGGAATGGCTGCTGTTCTCGAAGATCCGCAGCCGTGAGCCGGGGATCAGGCGGTGGATCTCCTCCGAGAACTCGGGCGGGCAGATCCAATCGTGCCGCCCGGCCAGGATCAGCGTCGGCACGGCGATGCGGGCGATCTCGGGCCGCAGGTCGAAGGAGCGCAGCACCCCGCCCGGCCCGAACGCCCGGTTCAGCGGCTCCGGCGCGTAGATCGACCGGCCACGCACGGCCTCGGCCGCCGCCGGGTCGTGGCGGCGGCTGTACAGCGGACCCATGGCGGCGTAGTACTCGGCCATCTGCTCCGGCGTCTCGAACGTGCCGGACCACAGCCGCTCGCAGGCGCGCTGCTGCTCCGCCGTGCCGTGGTCGCGGACGAACTGCTCCGCGCGCGGCATGAACCCGCGGTGCGCCGCGGTCACGATCAGGACCAGCTTGCCCACCGCTCCCGGGAAGCGGGCGGCGTGGGCCATCGCCACCATGCCGCCGTAGCTGGTGCCGATGCTGACCACCGGCCCGAGCCCGAGATAACGGCGCAGCGCCTCCATGTCCTCGACGTTCTCGTCCAGCGTGTAGCGCGCCGGGTCGGAGCACCCGGACCGGCCTTGGCCGCGGTGGTCGAAGTAGATCAACTGCATGGCGTCGGCCAGCGGCGACATGGCGGGCTTGAACCCGGCGTGGTCGCCCCCGGGACCGCCATGGATGACCATGGCCGCGGGGCGCTCGCGCATTGCGGCGCCGTCCGGCACCAGCCCGGCGCCTTCCACGTCGAAATACAGCGTCGTGCCTCGTATGGCGGCGTGCATGGGGCCTCCTTGCAGCGTGGCGGGCGGGAGAAGCATTGGCGGCGCTGCTGCCGGCGCCGCCGCCTCATCCTCGCCGATGGACGGCACGCGCGCCATAGGGGAAGCCCGGCAAGCGAGGAACGGGGCTTACGCACAAGCGTTCGACCGATCTCTGTTAGCCTGGACCAACCGGCCCGCCAGTTAGAAGGGAGCCGCGCCGGGTTTCCCGCGGGCTGCTTGGTTTGGTTGAGACGGCAGGCCGCGACGAAATATGTTGCCATGCAGCAACACTTTGGACGCGCTTCCCAGTTGCGTGTCCTGCGCCTTGCAGTCCGGGCCGCATGGGTACATGTTGCACTGCACAAGAGGTGGAGGCGTCCTTTCGGTTCGACCGGGCCAAGCCCGTTGCAGGAAGGACAGGCAGATGTATCAAGACGAGTTATCCGGTGAAGCGAAGCTGATCGTGCGCGGCCGGCAGGCGTGGGTCCGTGACTTCGCCGCGTTCTGGACCCGTTTCATGGCCCGGTTCAGTGCCGGGGACATGAAGTCGTGGGCCACGGATTTGCGGCTGCACTGAAACCGTGCGGAGAGCCGGCGGCCCCGGGCACGCTTCGGCTGGAACAAGAGTGGAAACGTCCCTCGCTGTGGTCGGCACACCGCCGCAAGTAGAAGGACACTGATGATGAACACCCTCGATCATTATGGCGAGGTGCTGCTCCAGCAGCATGAGGGCAACCGCCAAATCGCGTCCGCGCTGGCAAAGAGCGCGCGGGTGTCTGTCCGGCGCCTAGCCAAGTTGTTGGTTGCCATGCTTCGCCATGTTCCGGAGGGACACCCTCCGGGTTAACGGGTCATGACGCGTGGACGGCCCCGGCAGCCCTTCGTGCCGGTGCTGATGGCGTTCAGCAGATCGCACAACCATCTTCAGCTTCGACATTTAACAAGACCCAACTCGATTTGTGGTCAGTAAAGTTATTTGTAGAAGCGTCATATAAGTTTATTTCTGTAACGTATTTCATGAACTAATCAAGAAAAACAAACTGCATGGGGAGCATTTCTAATCGATAGGCAAGGAATTTCTCATGAGCACTCAACTTACCTTCTCCCCGCATAGTCATTCAACCGGCCTGTTGGCCGCATTCAGACCCCGTTTTGAAAGGTTGGCTTGGCTGAGGTGACGGGCTGACCGGGGCCG
>CAXTUO010000085.1:0-9487 GCA_964247175.1 uncultured Acetobacteraceae bacterium
GTACTCCAGCCCGGCGCCCGCGAAGACGTTGGAATGGGCGTCAAGGAACAAAGGCGTGCTCTCGATATCCAGCAGCCGGGCGCCGGCCCGGCAGAACACCGCGTTGAACAGCCCGGCGCCGCCAATCGCCACGATGCGTTCGGCGCCGGCGAACAGGCGGATCTGCTCCTCGACGGGGAGGAACTCAGGCTCGATCACCAGGTAGCCCAGGGCGGTCAGGCGGTCGGCCAAGGCTTGCTCGTTCAGCAGCCCGCGGTAGGCATTCAGGTCCCGGGTGCGGCGCAGGCGGGCGACATACAGCTTGCGCGCGGGCGCCGGGCCGTGCCGGGCCACGACGGCGCCGCGGAGCTGAGCATAAAGGTCGCGCGCGGCCGGGCTGACATAGCAATCCCGCATGGATTGCCGGAACACGTGGACCTCCTCGAACCAGTAGGCCGCGCCGCAGTCGTGCAGGACCATCTCGTCGTCCTGCACGCCGAGCAGTGTCAGGAGGGCGCGCATGTTGGGGTGCGTGGCGAAGACGAACAGCTTCCGGTACAGATGCCGGTTGCGCGTGAAGTGCACGACGGCCGGCAGGACGTAGAGCAGCCAAAGGCCCCAATTGTGCGGCTCGTCGGAGGTCGCGAACAGCACCGGCCCCTCTATGCGCTGCGCGTCCCGCAGGCGGGCGCGGGGGATAACGAAGTCCTCGCCATGCCGGGCGATGCCGATGTAGCGGGACAGGTCCTCGTATGCCACGACCTGCTGCACGGCCTCGCGGGCGTTGCCGTCGTAGATCGTGCTGACGCAGCCATCGGCCAGGAAGAAGTTGGACCACAGCAGGTGCACCGAGCGCAGGCACTCCAGGCGGCGCGCATGGGAAGGGCGGTCCCCGGCGTTGAGCCGCGCCGCGTCGAAGGCCTCGCCCGACAGGTTCAGCAGCAGGCCGGGCCAGGGCTTGTGCCATGTCGTCGCCGGCTCCTCCGACAGCACGCGGGCCGCCGGGCAGGCGTCGCCGAAGCCCAGGGTCAGCAGGTCGGCGTTCACGCGGCCAGGGTGTCGCGGATGGCTTGCAGGTGCTCGGCCGCGGTGCGCTCCCAGGTGAAGGTTTCGGCGTGGCGCCGGGTGGCGCCGCGGTCCGGGGGCTCGGCTTGGAGGGCGCGGAGGCCGTCCACCAGGGCCGCGGCGGACCGCTCCCGCAGCAGCACGCCGGCGGCCGGGGTGGTCACGGCCTCCGGCGATCCCCAGACCGCGGTGGCGGCGACCGGGGTGCCGCAGGCCATCGCCTCGATCAGCACGTTGGCGATGCCCTCGCGGTCGCTGCAATTCACCAGCACGTCGGCGGCGCCCATCAGCGCGGGCAGCCGCGCCTGGTCCACCTGGCCCAGGAAGCGCACCCGCCCGCCTAGCCCAAGGTCGCACGCCAGTTGCCGCAGCGCCGCCTCACGCGGGCCGTCGCCGACGATCAGCAGCGTGTGGTCCGGCAGGTCCGGCATGGCGCGGATGGCGACATCGTGGCCCTTGCGGTCGATCAGGTGCCCGACCGAGAGCAACGTCGGCCCCGCCATGCCCAGGCTGTCCCGCAACGCCGCCCGGTCCGCGGGCGGCCGGAACAGGTCGAGGTCAACCCCGTGCAGGATCACCAGCATCCGGGCGGCGGGCACGCCGAGCCGCACCAATTCGTCCTTCAACGCCTGGCACACCACGGTCATCAGCGGCGCCTGCCGGGCCGCCCAAAGCAGCGCCCGGCGCGGCAGGGCATAGGCCGGGATCTGGCTCACGTCGCTGCCGAAGGCGGTGAGCAGCAGCGGCTTGCGCAGGATGCGGGCCAGCACCGCCGCGGCGACGCCGTCAGGGTACAGGTAATAAGCGTCAATCAGGTCGAAATCGAAACCGGTCCGCCGGATGCGCCGCAGGTGGCGCAGCATGGCGGCGGCCAGCAGCCAGGGCGCGGCCGACATGCTGACCTTCGGCAGCAAGGGGTAGCGAGGATACGTGACCGGCACTCCCCCGGCCCGCACGTCCGCCTCCGGCACGCGGGCGAACTGCGCGTAGCGACCGAAGCGCGAATGGCTGGAAGGAAAATACGGCACCGGCGCAACGTGCCGGATCGACAGCGCCCCGGTGCGGGCCAGGTACGCCAGGCGATGCTCCAGGAAGATGCCGTGCCGCGGCTGCGCGGCGTTGGGAAACAGGGTCGAGAACGACAGGATCTTCAGATCGGGCACAAGATCAGTTTGCTTGGAAACCGACCTCATTGCACGTCGTTTCGAGGGCGCCGCTGCGCCCGCCCATCGCCTTGCGCCAGTGCAGCGCGTCGAAGTTGCGAGTCTCGTGCACCCGGTTGGCCTGGGCGCTGACGCGGAACTCCGCCCATTCCAGGTCTTCCGGCAAATCGGGGTCGGGCACGTCGCGCAGGGTGGACTGCACCGGGTCCTGGCTGACCCAGGCCTGGCGCACCCGGTCCAGCAGGGCATCCACCTGCTTGAGCGCGCCGGGCAGGTCCGGCTGCGGCTCGTAGGCGGCGGTCCAGGGGTTCCATACCTCGAAGTCGAAGCGCGCGGTGCCGTCTGCCGCGTCGTGCCGGATGATGCGTAAGGCTGGCCGGCTCATTCTCAATCCTGCAACTGTTGGCGGTTATATCGACAGCCCGGCCGCCGCGCGCAACCGCAAAGGTGGGCTTGCGGACCCGCGCCGGGCAGGACAGCATTGCACATGTCCCAATCCCGCCGGCTTCGCATTGCCGTTATCGGCGCCGGCATGGCCGGCCTTTCCTGCGCCGGCGCGCTGCACCGGGCGGGTGCCGCGGTCACGCTGTTCGACAAGTCGCGCCGGGTCGGCGGACGGCTGGCGACCCGGCGGGTGGACGGCCTCCTGTTCGACCACGGCGCGCAGTATGCGACGGTCCGCGACCCCGCCTTTGTCACGACGATGCAGGCTATGGCGGCCGCAGGAACCGCGGCGCCCTGGCCCGCCGCGGGCGAAGGCCGCTGGTGCGGCGTGCCCGGCATGTCAGCCTTGGCCAGACACATGGAGCAGGAAGGCGTCGGCATCCTGCACGCCGGGCGCCACGTCGCGTTCCTGCATAGAGACAGTCAAGGCGGGGGCGGCCATGGCTGGCACGTGCGGCATCGCGACACGACGGAAACGCCGCCCGGCCTGGTGTCCGACGCAGGGGGCGAGGTGGCGGGGCCGTTCGACCGGGTCGCGGTCGCGTTGCCGGCGCCGCAGGCGGCCGGGCTGCTGCATCCGCACGCCTTTGCTGCGGAGGCGGCCCGGACCCCCATGGCGCCGTGCTGGGCCGCCATGCTGGCCTTCGGCGAGGCGACAGCCGCGCCCGACCTGCTGCGCCCGGAAACCGGCCCGCTACGCTGGATCGCCCGCGACAGTTCCCGGCCCGGCCGTGCCGCCACGCCGGAATGCTGGGTGGCCCATGCGACGCCGGAATGGTCCCGCGGCCACCTGGAGCAGCCGGCGGAGACCGTGCTGGCCCTGCTGCATACCGTGTTCGCCGCGGAAACCGGGATCGCGGCGGCGCCGCGCTTTGCCGCCGTGCACCGCTGGCGCTACGCGCTCTCCGAAGCGCCGCTCGGGACGCCGGCGTTGTGGGACGCGGCCGCGGGGCTGGGGGTCTGCGGCGACTGGTGCCTGGGCGCGCGGGTGGAGGCGGCCTTTCTGTCCGGACGGGCGCTCGCGGGTATGATGGCGGGCTGACGCCGCGTCAGGACCGCAGCGCGAACACCAGCAGCGAGCGGCTGATCACGTCGTACGGGTCGCCGATGGCGAAGCTTCGATGGTCGTCCCACTCGGGCACGTTGGTGTCGAACACCAGTTCCCACGCCTTGCCGTTGGTGCACTCCGGGAGGGTGATCGTCACCAGGTCGTGATGGGCGTTCAACACGATCAACATGGTGGTGTCGCTGCCGGGCTTGCGGATGCCGGTTGCCTGGGCGCGGCCATCGATCAACATGCCGAAGCACTTCATGCGGGGATCGTGCCAGTCGCGCGCGCCCATCTCCGCGCCGTATGCGTTGATCCAGGTCACGTCCTTCACGTCCAGCGCGTCGATCGGCGTGCCGGTGAAGAACCGGCCGCGGCGCAGGATGGGGTAGTCGTGCCGCAGCTTGGTCAGACGCTGCACCAGCGCCACCTGCGTCTGCGCCCAAGCCGGCAGCTTCCAGTCGAGCCAACTGACCGCGTTGTCCTGGCAATAAGGGTTGTTGTTGCCGCCCTGGGTGCGGCCGAACTCGTCGCCCGCCAGGATCATCGGCGTGCCCTGGGACAGCAGCAGGGTGGCCAGCATGTTGCGCATGGTGCGCTGGCGGCACTCGCAAATGTCGGGGTCGTCGGTCTCACCCTCGACACCGTGGTTCCAGCTATGGTTGCTGTCGCTGCCGTCGCGGCCATCCTCGCCGTTGGCTTTGTTGTGCTTCGTGTTGTAGCTCACAGCGTCGCGCAGGGTGAACCCGTCATGCGCGGTGATGAAGTTCACCGTGGACCACGGCTTGCGGCCCCGCTTGTTGAACAGGTCGGCCGAGGCCGACATGCGCGCGGCCATCGCCGGCACCATGCCCTCGTCGCCTTTCCAGAACCGCCGCACGTCGTCGCGGAACTTGTCGTTCCACTCCGCCCAGCCCGGCGGGAAGCCGCCGACCTGGTAGCCGCCGGGGCCGCAGTCCCAGGGTTCGGCGATCAGCTTCACGCTGTTCAGCACCGGGTCCTGCCGGCAGGCGTGCAGGAAGCCGCTGCTCTCATCGAAGCCGTGCGTCTCGCGCGCCAGGATGGTGGCCAGGTCGAAGCGGAAGCCATCGACGTGCATCTCCTGCACCCAATAGCGCAGGCTGTCCGTCACCATCTGCAGCACCCGGCTGTGCGACAGGTTCAACGTGTTCCCGGTGCCGGTATCGTTGATGTAGAAGCGCGGCTCGTGCGGCGGCAGGCGGTAGTACGACGCGTTGTCGATGCCCTTGAACGACAGGGTCGGCCCGCGCTCGTTGCCCTCGGCGGTGTGGTTGTAAACGACGTCCAGGATCACCTCCAGCCCGGCGTCGTGCAGGTGCGCCACCATCTCCTTGAACTCGGCATGGGCAAACGCCGGCTTGGAGGAATAGCGCGGGTCGGGCGCGAAGAAGCCGATCGAGTTGTAGCCCCAGTAGTTGGTCAGCCGCTTGCCGATCAGGTGGGTGTCATCGACAAAGGTGTGGACGGGCAGCAGCTCGACGCTGGTGACGCCCAGCTTGGTTATCCAGTCGAGCACCGCCTTGTTCGCCATGCCGGAAAAGGTGCCGCGAAGCTCCTTCGGCACGGCCGGATGCCGCTTGGTGAAGCCGCGGACGTGGGCTTCGTAAAAAATTGTCTGTTCCCACGGCACATTGGGCCGGCGGTCGCGCAACCAGGTAAAGGCCGGGTCGATGACCACGCATTTCGGCATGTGCGCGGCGCTGTCCCGCTTGTCGATCACCGTGTCGTCGCCGGTCTCCACCCGGTAGCCGAACACCTCGGGTCCCCAAGCCAGTTGCCCGACGTGGCCCTTGGCGTAGGGATCGAGCAGCAGCTTCTTGGCGTTGAAACGGTGTCCCGCCTTGGGGTTCCAAGGGCCGTGCACGCGGTAGCCATAAACGGTGCCAGGCCGTGCGTCCGGCAGGTAGCCGTGCCAGACCTCATCCGTGTATTCTGGAAGTTCAATGCGTTCCAGCTCGGTGCGGCCTTCCTGGTCGAACAGGCATAGCTCGACCTTGGAAGCGTTGGCCGAGAACAAGGCGAAGTTGACCCCCACGCCGTCCCACGTGGCGCCAAGCGGGTGCGGCAGGCCTTCGGCGACCCTGGACGCCCGAGCGATCTCAAACAAATGGCGATTCCTTTGATGCCCAAGCGGCAGGGCCGGCGATCTTCGGCCGCGCATTACCCTGCGGGGGATTGTAGCGTCGCCACCACCCGCTGCAACGCCGCGTGCAGTTCCGCGGCAGGCGCCGCGCCGAACCGCGCCTCGAACCCGGCCTGCGCCGCGCTCCAAGCCGGCCAGGCCGCTTCGACCAGCGCCGCGCCGCGCGGGGTGATGGACAGCAGGCGGCCCCGGCCATCGTCCGGGTCGGCGGCGGCGCAAAGGAGGCCGTCACGTTCCAGGGGACGGATGTTGCGGCCAAGCGTTGTACGGTCCATCGCCAGCTCCGCCGCCAAAGCCTGGATGCCGCGCGGCCCGTCCCGGCGGAGGCGGGCCAGGATGCCGAACTGCGAAACGCGCAGTCCAAGCGGCGCCAAGGCGGCGTCGTAGAACGCCGATGCCCGGCGCGCCGCCTGCCGCAGCGCCTGGCAGTGGCAGGCGCCCATCGGGGGGCTGGCGACGGTCATGGCATCCGGAATGGACAACGCGCGTGCATCGGTTAGAGTTAGGTGCATATGCGCCTTCTGTCCACGGCACGGACAGGCAAGGATAAACGCTTGGAGGAGGGTGGGCGTGGACGATGCGATCTATTACGAGGACCTGTCCGTCGGCCAGGTCTTCCTGTCCCGAGCCGAGGCGGTCAGCCGCGACCGCATCGTGGCGTTCGCCCAGGAGTTCGACCCGCAGCCGCAGCACCTGGACGAAGACGCGGCGCGCCGCAGCATGTTCGGCGAGCTGGTTGCCAGCGGCTGGCATACCGCGGCGCTCACCATGCGGTTGCAGCTTGACTCCGTGATGGGCCGCTTTCCCGGCGGCAGCCTGGGCGCGCAGATCGACAAGCTCGCGTGGCTCCGCCCAGTGCGGCCCGGCGACCGGCTGCGCGCCCAGGCCGAGATCATGGATATGAGGCTTTCGCGCTCCCGCCCCGACCGCGGGCTGGTGACGATCCAGACGACGACGCTGAACCAACGGGACGAGCCGGTGCAGGTCATGACGGCGTCGGTGCTGGTGCCCCGGCGGCCGTAAGGCGGGGCCGGGCCGGTCAGCTTGCCAATTGGCCGCGTTCCCGCAATCCCGTCTCCGCCAGGCTGGGCAGCAAGGACAGCAGAAGCGACAGGTCGCGCTCCGCCCGGCAGCACAGGTAGTGCTTGACCAGCGGGGCGTCGTCCGGGCGCTCCGGCAAGGGCAGCCCATCGGGGCCGAGCGGCAAGGCGGTGAGGCCCAGGTCGGCATAAACCTTGAGCAGCCCCGGGCCGGCGCGCCAAACGGCGGGGTCCAGGCCTTCCTGCTGCGCCAGGTCGCGCAGGTTCCAGATCGCCGACACGCGATCCTGCACCGAGCCGGCCGGGTCGCCCAGGCCGAGCAGCACCCGGCCGATGCGGCGGAACGGGATGCCGGCGCGCCCGGCTTCCCCCATCACGATCCCGTCCGCCTGCACCGGCGGCAAGGCGCCGAGTTCCGCATAGCGCCGCCGTCCCTCCCCGGCCCACGGCACCCAGCCGACCCGGCCCGGCCGGATCAGCCGCCACAAGGCCGCAAGCGCCAGCACCACCGCAAGCGCCACCGAAAGGCGCAGGCTGTTCGGCAGGTCGGGCGACAGCACGACTTCGATCCAACTGTTCTCGTTGACGGTCCGCATGGTCGGCTCGAACGCCGACAGCGCCAGCACGCAGACCACCAGCGCGAACAGCGGCACCGCGGTGCCGGCCTGCAGCGGCCCCGACAGCAGCCGGGCATGGCGGTAATAAGCGTCGCGGAACGGCGCCACCAGCAAGGTCGCCAGCAGCAGCACGGCCGGAACCCACAGGTTGGTGCCCTGAGCCGCGGTGAAGCCGGCCGCGGCCAACAGCAGAACGACCGTGGCGCCCCAGGCCAGGGTTACCCGTTGCGACAGCCCGACCGACAGCACAAGCAGCGCCGCGCCGATCAGCGACGGCACGAACTGCCCGGCATTGGCAGCCAGGTCGGCATAGTCGGGGTCGATCCAGGAGAAGTCCGGCCGGTCGTCCAGCACGCCCAACGCCAGCAAGAGCGCGCCGCACAGCGCCACCGCGCCCGAGGCCGCGCCAGCGGCGAAGCTCGGCTCGCTCCATCGCGCCAGCGCCTGCGTGCTGCGGCCGAAGGTGCCCGTCTTGAACAGCGCGCCGCCGCGTAGCAGGATCTCGTTGCCGGCAAACATCGTGCCCGCCAAGAACAGCGGGATGATGTAGTAATAAAGCCGGAACACCACGATGGCGCCCAGGATCTGCGGCGGCTGCAGGTAAGGCTCCAAGCCGAGCAGCATCGCGGTGTCGAACACGCCGAGCCCGCCGGGCACGTTGGCGGCCAGCCCCGCGGTGTAGCACGCCACATAGACGCCGAGGAACCGTACATAGGTCAGTCCCGGCACTTCGGGCAGCAGCTCGTAGAAGATCGCCGCCGTCACCGCCACATCGACGGTCGCGAGCGCCACCTGCACGATGGCCATGCGCCAATCCGGCAGCGTGACCTGGGCGCCGAACAGCCGGATGGTGCCGACGAAGCGGGATAAGCAGACGTAGGTCGCCACCACCAGCCAAAGCAGGGCACCGACCGCGTACATCCCCCACTTCGGCACATGCGCGCCGAAGAACGGGATGGCGTCCGGCTCCAGGAACAAGATCACCCCGCCCAGCACCAGCCCGCCCAGCCCGAAGGTGAGGCTGCAGAACGCCACCACCTTGGCGATCTGGAACGGGGTCAAGCCCCAATGCGCGTAAAGCCGGTAGCGCACCGCCGCCCCGGACACCGCGGCGAATCCCAGGTTGTGCGACAGCGCGTAAGCGCAGAACGACGCAAAGGACACCCGGCCGTAGCTGATCTTGTGCCCGGCGTAGATGGTGGCGAGCCGGTCGTAGAAGGTCAGCACCCCGTAGGACAGCACCGTCCAGCAGAACGAGATCAGCAGCGCGCGGTCGGGGATGGCGGACAGGGCCGCCTTGATGTCCGCGACCTTGAGGTGCCGGAACTCCTTCCACACCACCCAGATCGCGCCGACCAGCAGCGCCACGCCCAACAGCGCCGGCAGTTGCCGGAGCGCCTTTTTCAGCAGGGCCATGCTCAGCGTGCGTCCGACGCCGGCACAGCCGCGTGCAGGGCCGGCCTCGGCAGGGCTGCGGACGCGGGGTCCTCCGTCGCGTCCAAGCGGCCTCGGATCAGCGCCACCGTTTCCGCCACCCCGTAGAGCGCCACGAAGCCGCCGAAGCGCGGCCCCTCGCTTTGGCCGAGCAGCACTTGGTACAGACAGCCGAACCAGGCCTTGAGGTCCGGGAACGGGTGCCGCTTGCCGACCTCGTACACCACGTCCTGGATCGCCTCCGCAGGCAGGCCGGGGTCGAGCGGGGCCAGCATGTCGGCGAGATCCTCCAGCGCCGCGCGCTCAACCGGCGTCGGGTCGCGATACTGCTTCGCCGGGCGCACGAAGTCGCGGTAGTAGGCGATGGCGTAGCCGACCAGGCCGTCGAAGAAGGGGCTGGCGCCCGGCGCCGCGTCCGGGCTGTAGCGGCGCAGGAAGCCCCACAGCATGTCCGGCGTATCCGCGTTCACCACGCTGGCCAGGTTGAGCAGCATGCCGAACGGGACCGGGCTGGCGGCGCCGCGGTTGCTGCC
>CAXTUO010000086.1:0-327 GCA_964247175.1 uncultured Acetobacteraceae bacterium
ACCGATCAAGACCGAGGCCGACTACGATTGGGCATTGGCAGAGATCGAACGCTACTTCGACGCGGAGCCGGAGCCGGGCACCCCGGAAAGCCAGCGGTTCGACGTGCTGGCGAGCTTGATTGAACACTATGAAAGCCGGGCTTGGCCCATCGGCCTGCCCGACCCCGTGGAGGCGATCCGCCATCGCATGGAGCAGGGTGGCCTCACGCAGGCCGACCTGGCCCGGGTGCTCGGGTCGCGCCCACGCGCCTCCGAGGTGCTGAGCCGGCGTCGCGCCCTCACCAAGGAGCAGGCATTCAAGCTGCACCGCGCATGGCACATCCCGGC
>CAXTUO010000086.1:337-9354 GCA_964247175.1 uncultured Acetobacteraceae bacterium
GGCGAGGCCGCGGTCCACCAGCATCTGATCCGCACGTTGCTTCGGCAATGGGGGGCCTTTCTGCTTTGGCTCCCCAATGGAACAGCCGCGCCGCGTCGCTGCCAATCACGTCTTCATGCCTGTGCCTCGCGCTTTCGCCAGGGCTTGCACCGGGCAGGCTTCGCCGCCTCGCGCATCCCGCCCGCTTCTTCCTGCCGAGGCTGCCAGCCCCGGCGTGCGCTAATGCCCGCGCGACACCACATACTCCGCTAGCGCCCGCAGCCGCCCGGCCCGCGCATCGAACGCTTGGAGGTGCAGCGCCGCCTGCTCCGCCAGCATGGCGGCCTGCGCCCGGGCGCGCTCGACGCCGAGCAGCGCCACCACGGTCGCCTTGCCCGCCGCCTGGTCCTTGCCGGCGGTCTTGCCGATGCCGGCCGTGGTGCCGACCGCGTCCAGCACGTCGTCGGCGATCTGGAACGCGGCGCCCAAGTCCCGCCCATATGCCGCGACCTGCGCCCGCAGCGGGGCCGCCGCCCGGCCCAGGATCGCCCCGGCCTCCGCGCTGTACTGGATCAGCCGCCCGGTCTTCAGCGCCTGCAGCCGGGTCACCTCCTCGGGGTCGAGCGCCTCCCCTTCCGTCGCCATGTCGATCATCTGGCCGCCCACCATGCCGCGCGCCCCGGCGGCGAGGCCGAGCGCCGCCACCAGCTCGCAGCGCGCCTGGGGGTCCGAATGGGTGTCGGGATGGGCCAGCAGCTCGAAGGCGCGGGTTTGCAGCGCGTCCCCGGCCAGGATCGCCGTCGCCTCGTCGAACCGGCGGTGCGTGCTCGGCTGGCCGCGGCGCAGGTCGTCGTCGTCCATGCACGGCAGGTCGTCATGCACCAGGGAGTAGGCGTGCAGCATCTCGACGGATGCCGCCACCCGTGCGGCCGACGCCCGCGCCACGCCGAACAGCCCGGCCACTTCCATCACCAGGAAGCCGCGCAGCCGCTTGCCGCCGCCCAGCGTCGCATAGCGCATCGCCTCCACCAGCCGCCGTTCCCGGCCGTCCGGCAACGGCAGCAGCACGTCGAGCGCCTCTTCGACCACCGCCGCGTGCTCGGCCAGCGCCGCCGGGATGCCGGCCGCCGCCAGCACGTCCATCAGTCCATCGCCTTGAGCGACACGCCGCCATCGGCGCGCTCGACGATAGCCTGCACCCGCGCTTCCGCCTGCGCCAGCTTCGCCTCGCAATGCCGGCGGAGCAGCGCGCCGCGCTCGTAGGCGGTGATCGCCTCCTCCAGCTTCTGCTGCCCGCCTTCCAGGCCGCGCACGATGCGCTCCAGTTCCGCCAGCGCGTCCTCGAACGACAGGCCGGTCACGTCATCCGCCATTCCAGAGTCCCTAGAAGCCAGCCCTCTTACTGCCGCATCAGCCGCCGGACATGCAAGGCGGCGCTGGCCGCCAGCGCCTTCAGGTCGTAGCCGCCTTCCAGCACCGACACCACCCGCCCCCCGCAATGCGCGTCCGCCACCGCCACCAGCTGGTCGGTCAGCCAGCCGAAATCCTCAGTGTCCAGCCGCAATTCCGCCAGCGGGTCCGCCCGGTGCGCGTCGAAGCCCGCGGACACGATCAGCAGCTCCGGCGCCCACTCCGCCACCGCCGGCAGCCCTTGACGCTCCCACGCCCGGCGGAACTCGCTGCCCGTCGCGCCCGGCGCCAGCGGCAGGTTCAGCACGTTGTCCGCCACCCCCCGTTCCTCCGGCCCGCCGGTGCCGGGATAGCAGGGCGACTGGTGGCTGCTGACGTACAGCATGTCCGGGTCGGATTCGAGGATGTCCTGCGTGCCGTTGCCGTGGTGCACATCGAAATCGACCACCGCGACCCGCTGCACTCCCCAGCGGGCGCGGGCATGCAGCGCCGCGATGGCGGCCGAGCCGAACAAGCAGAACCCCATGGCCCGCCGCCGCTCCGCATGGTGCCCCGGCGGGCGCACTGCCACAAAGGCGGCGCGCGCCCAGCCTTCCATCACCGCGTCCACCGCCGCGGCTGCGCCCCCCGCGGCGCGCGACGCCGCTTCCCGGCTGCCATGGCCCATGGCGGTGTCGCCGTCGAGCCGGACGTGCTCGCCGGGCGGCGGCTCGATCGCCAGGATGGCGCGCACGTAATCGGCCGGGTGCGCCAGCTCGAGCAGCGCCGCCGTCGCTTCCGGCGCCGATTCGCGCAGCAGCGGCACGAAGTCCGGATGCTCCAGCGCCTGCAGCACGACGCGCAGGCGGTCCGGGCATTCCGGGTGGAACGGGCCGTTGTCGTGGCCGAGGCAGGCCGGGTGGGTGAACAGGGCGACGGTCATGCCGGCGCATCCGGCGCGGCGTCAGCCCCAGAAGCGGATTCGGGGTCGGCCCGGCGGCGGATGGTGAAGCTCAGCACCCCCGCGTCCTCCGCCTGCGCCACCAAGGCGTGCCCGGTTTCCCGGCAGAACGCCTGGAAATCGGCCACGGCGGCGCGGTCGGTCGCCAGCACGCGCAGCCGCTCTCCCGGCGCCATGCCGCGCAGCGCCCGGTTGGCCCGCAGCACCGGCAGCGGGCACTTCATGTCCTTCACGTCGAGGATGGTGTCCGCCATGGCGCTGCCTCCGCCCGCATCTTTCCGCAAGCGCCGCGCTTGAGCAAGCGCCACCCAGGCCGCTATGTTGCGGGCATGGCACACCGTATCGGCATCGACCTGGGCGGCACTAAGATCGAGATCGCCGTGCTCGATTCGGGCGGGGAGGTCGCGCTGCGCCGGCGCATCGACACGCCGCCCGCCTATGACGGGGTGATCGCCGGCATCGCCGGGCTGGTGCAGGCGGCGGAAGCGGAGCTGGGCGTGCAGGCCAGCGTCGGCGTCGGCATCCCCGGCGTCATCAGCCCGGCGACCGGCCTCATCAAGAACGCCAACAGCCAGATGCTGATCGGCCACCCGCTGGATCAGGACCTGACCCAGGCCCTGGCCCGCCCGGTGCGGGTGGAGAACGACGCCAACTGCTTCGCCTTGAGCGAGGCGACGGACGGCGCTGGCGCCGGGCAACGCTGCGTGTTCGGTGTGATCATGGGCACCGGCTGCGGCGGGGGGGTGATCGTGGACGGGCGGGTGCTGTCCGGCCGCAACCGGGTCGCCGGCGAATGGGGCCACACCCCCTTGCCCTGGCCGCACGGCGACGAATGGCCGCAGCCCCCCTGCTGGTGCGGCCAAACCGGCTGCCTCGAGCTGTACCTGTCCGGCACCGGCCTCGCCCGCTCCTGCAACGCGCCCAACGCCGCCGTGGTGGTGCAACGGGCGGAGGCGGGCGACCCGGCCGCCGCCGCCGCGCTCGACCGGCACGCCGACCGGCTGGCGCGCGGGCTGGCCGTGGTGGTCAACATCCTGGACCCCGACGTGATCGTGCTCGGCGGCGGCGTGTCCAACATGCCGCACCTGTATGAGCGCGTGCCGCCCTTGCTCGGACGCTACGTGTTCAGCGACGCGCTGACGACCCGCGTGCTGCGCCACTGCCATGGCGACAGCAGCGGCGTGCGCGGCGCGGCCTGGCTGTGGCCGCCCGAATCGGATGGCGGGTAGCCCCTCGCGTCCCGACAGCCTTTGCCGGGACTGCGGCGCGTTTCCGCCCGGCGCCGCCTGCGCTTGCGGCTCCCGCCGGGTCGTGCGCCACCCCGAGCTGTTCCGCCTCCATATCGCCCACGTCGATTGCGACGCTTTCTACGCCAGCGTCGAGAAGCGGGACCGGCCGGAACTGGCCGGGCGCCCGGTGATCGTGGGCGGCGGGGTACGCGGGGTCGTCACCGCCGCCTGCTACGTCGCCCGCATGCATGGGGTGCGCAGCGCCATGCCGATGTTCCAGGCGCTGAAGGCTTGCCCCGATGCCGAGGTGATCCGCCCGGATTTTCCCAAGTACGGCGCGGCCGCCCGGCAGATCCGCGCCATGATGGCCGACCTCACGCCGCTGGTGCAGGCGCTGTCCATCGACGAGGCGGTGCTGGACCTGTCGGGCACCGCGGCGCTGCACGGGGCGCCGCCCGCCGCCGTGCTGGCCGGCCTTGCGCGCCGGGTGGAGCGGGAAGCGGGCGTCACCGTGTCCATCGGCCTGGCGCCCAACCGCCTGCTGAGCAAGATCGCGGCCGGGCGCGACAAGCCCCGCGGCTTTGCCGTGCTGGGATCGGAGGCCGCCGCCGTGCTGGCGCGTGAGCCGGTGCGCCTGCTGCCCGGCATCGGGCCGGCGCAGGAGCGCAAGCTGCATGTGCTGGGCATCACCCACCTGGCGCACCTCCAGGCGTTGGACGACCGCGCGGCGCTGGCCCGGCTCGGGGAGGACGGCCCGTCCCTGGCCCGCCGCGCCCGCGGCGAGGACGCCCGCCCGGTGCAGCCGGAGCGCGACACCAAATCCATCAGCGCCGAGACCACCTTCGACGCCGACCTGTCCGACCCCCGCCAGCTTGAGGCGCATCTGTGGCGCTTGGCGGAGAAGCTGGCCCGGCGGCTGCGGGAAGGAGGCTTCGCCGCCGGCGGCGTCGTGCTGAAGCTGAAGACCACGCGCTTCGCCGGGCGCACCCGGGCGCAGCGCCTGCCGGGTCCCACGGCGCTGCCGGACGCGCTGTTCGCCGCCGGGCGCGGTCTGCTGCTGCGGGAAGCGGACGGGACGGCGTTCCGGCTGATCGGCCTCGGCGCGCATCCCTTGCTGCCGGGGCGTCTTGCGGACCAGCCGGACCTCGCGGACCCCGACGCGCCGCGGCGGGCGGCGGTGCAGCGCGCGGTGGACTCGCTGCGCGCCCGGTTCGGGGAGGGCGTGATCGGGCGGGGGCGCGGACGGTCTGGCGGTGCTTGAGGGCCGGATCAGGGGTTGTAGCGCCAGCAGCCATCTTGGCATTGCGCCCCATTCTTGCGGGCTGGCAGAAGACGCCTCGGAACGCGCAGGCAGTAGGACATGGAAAACGCGGCGGCACCCATCGGCATGAGGGCGAAAACGGCATGACCGAGCCGGTTCCGGCCGAGCGGTTGGCCGTTGCCACCATCGCGGAACGGCCCGATCTCCTGCCGGTCGTCGCCGACTGGCTTTGGCGCGAGTGGTGGCAGCGGAAAGGATTCTCGCTGGAGCAAACCCAGGCCATCTACGCGGATTGCTGCGCCGATGTCGGAGCGCCGCAAACGTTTGTTCTGCTTGCCGACGGGATGCCTGTCGGCACTGCAACCTTAGCAACGAAGGACCTCGCCGAACGGCCGGATCTCACGCCTTGGCTTGCCGGCGTCTTCGTGATCCCCGAAGCACGGGGCCGCGGCTACGTGAGACGCCTGCTCGCCGCGTTTGACGGGGCTTGCCGGGCTGCGTCCATCCGGACGGCATGGCTCTACACCAACACCGCCGAACGGGTGTACCTCCGGGACGGCTGGCAAGTGGCAGAAACCGTCCAACGCCAAGGCAAGCTGCCCACCACGCTGATGCGGCGGGATTTCAGCTCGTAGTTGCAACGCTTCCCTACCAAGGCGGCACTGGATCGCCACGTCGCGGCGCTCCTCACCCCGGTCGGAAGCGGTCGGTGCAAGCGGCTGCTGGCAGGGCGCGGCCGGTCCGGCGGCAACGTGACCGGGCAGCGGCTGGCAGCTTGGGCGCCCGTCTCCATCTGATGGCGGTCGCTGCTGCGGACTGGGGTGCCATGGTTGATGTTGGGAAGAACGGCGTCCGCCGCGCAGGCCACGGGCCGAGGCTGGCGCTGGCCTTGGCGGGGCCGTTGCTGCTCGCCGTCGTCGCGTGTTCCGAGCAGGCCGCCCCTTCCGCGATCCTGGACCCCGGCAAGGTGGGGTCCGTTGCCGTCGGCCGCTCCTCCCGCGCCGACGTGTTCGCCGCCCTGGGACAGCCCAGCCGCACGGAGCGGAGCGCGGGCGGCGAGGCATGGATCTACGAAGCGCGGACCGGCGACACGGGGAACCGCGGCTGGATGAACGGGGTGTCGGCCGCGTCCGGGGTGGCAGGCGCCTTCGTGCCCTATGTGGGCCTGATCGGCTCCGGCCTCGGCCTCGCCGGCGCGGGTGCGGAGGCGATGCGCGCGGACCCGCAGGCGGTCAGCCTGGCCGTGAGCTTCCGGGCGGACGGCGTGGTGCGGGACTGCACCTATTCCAGCACCGCCCTGCCTGCGGGCGTGCCTGGGTCTGCTGCGGGCACGGGTACGGGGGCGCCCATCGATTGCCAAAGGCCGCTGCCGGGCGCCGCACCCGCCCGGTGAGGCGGGGTTCACGCGATGTTCACTCGAAACCTTGGCATCCCTTGCGGGTTTACTGGGTTGCTGCCGAAACGTCATTTCGAGGGACCCGCTCATGCGCGCACTGATTTGGAACGGCAAGGAAGACATACGCTGCGAGACCGTGCCGGACCCCACCATCCAGGATGGCCGCGACGCGATCATCAAGGTGTCCGCCTGCGCCATCTGCGGCTCCGACTTGCACCTGATGGGCGGCTTCGTGCCGACCATGGAACAGGGCGACGTGCTCGGCCACGAGTGCATGGGCGAGGTCGTGGAGGTCGGCAAGGACAACAGCAAGCTCAAGATCGGCGACCGCGTCGTGGTGCCGTTCACCATCTGCTGCGGCGAGTGCCGGCAATGCAAGTGGGGCAACTGGTCCTGCTGCGAGCGCACCAACCCCAACGGCGAGATGCAGGCCAAGGTGTATGGCTACCCGCTGGCCGGGCTGTTCGGCTATTCCCACATCACCGGCGGCTTCCCTGGCGGCCAGGCGCAGTACGTCCGCGTGCCCTACGCCGACGTGGGGCCCATCAAGGTGCCGGACAGCCTTTCGGACGAGCAGGTGCTGTTCCTGTCCGACATCTTCCCGACCGCCTACATGGCGGCCGAGCATTGCGAGATCACGCCGGAGGACACCATTGCCGTTTGGGGCTGCGGCCCGATCGGCGTGCTGACGGTGAAGTGCTGCTTCCTCTTGGGCGCCAAGCGGGTCATCGCCATCGACACGGTGCCGGAGCGCCTGGCGCTCGCGCGCGAAGCCGGCGCCGAGACCATCGACTACGCCGAGGGCGACCTGCAGGCCCGGATTATGGAGATGACGCACGGCCAGGGGCCGGACGCGGTGATCGAGGCGGTGGGCATGGAAAGCCACGGCGCTTCGGGGATCGCGGGCGCCATCTCCAGCGTGATGAGCCACACCATGAGCCTGGAGCGCCCTTTCGCGCTCAACCAGGCGATCCTTGCCTGCCGCCCCGGCGGCATCGTGTCGCTGCCGGGCGTGTTCGCGGGTCCGACCGGACCGATCAACATGGGCGCCTTCATGCAGAAGGGCCTGACCATGAAGACCGGGCAGACCCACATGCAGCGCTACATGAAGCCGCTGCTGGAACGGATCGAGAAGGGCGAGATCGACCCGTCCTTCATCATCTCGCACCGGGCCAACAGCCTGGAGGACGGGCCGGAGCTTTACAAGACGTTCCGTGACAAGAAGGACAAGTGCACCAAGGTGGTGCTGCGCCCGAACGGCTAAGGCCGGGTCCGCACCTCGAACTTTGCCGATGCGGGGGCGCCGTCCGATCCGGGACGGCGCCCTTGCTTCAAACGAACCGGAAGTTCGCCGCGGTCAGCAATCCCTGGGGCATGTGCTGGAGTTCTATCGTCGCACCACCAGGCAGGTTGACGTGCTGTGCGGCGTCGCCCCAATCTATCCTGTCGTAAGTGTCGCCAAACGTCAGGTCACTGAAGCCGACCGCTTGCTGCTTGGGGATCTGCAGGATGTCGGTTGCGGGATCGAGGGTGAAGATCCATGCGTGGCCGGGACCGAAGAACCCGGCACTGACCTCCTCCTTTCGCGCCGTGGTCAGCACCACGTTGTTTGGAAGCCCGTAGATGAGGCCGGGCCGACCCGCGACCGTCTGCGGATTGATGCTGGGCCAGTCGAACGCATAGCCCGCCTGCTGCGGAGGCGCCCCGCCCGACAACTCGGCAACCTGCGTTCTCAGCGTCGCGGCCGTCACCGTGTTCGACGAGTACCCCAGGCCAGCCCCGAACTCCGAACGGGCCGCCGCCAGTTCGACCGCGCTGGCCGTCCGTCCGATGGCTGCTTCGTAGGCGGCATTGATTCCGTTGGTGAACTCCGGACTGGCAGCCGCCACCGCCGTCACCGCCTGTGCCGCCAGGTCATCTCCCACGCCCACGCCACCTGGGACCAGCTTGGCCAGGTGCTTCATCACGTCCTGCTTGATGGCGCTCCTGTCAGCCGCGCTCGGCGCCATGCCGAGCAGCAGCCGGTATGCGGCATCGACGAACGATGCGAAGCCTGGAATGCCCGTCACCGCGGACGGCTGGCTGGCGCCCCCGGCCAGCGCACGCTCAGCCGACAGGAGCTCGTCCGGCGGAGGGGCGGTATGAGCCCGGGACAGCCCGAACACGTTCAGGTACTGTGCCGTCAATCCTGCGACCGCCTCCGCGGACGTGGACAGGTAGGTGCGGATGGCGGCAAGGCTGGACCCGCCGGCGATCAGCCGCTCGTCTGCCGCCGCTTCGCCCGGTGTGAGAGCGCGGCCCAATTCGGTGGTGTAAAGCGATTGCAGCTTGAACACCGCCTCGTCCGTCGTGGCGAAGTAGTTGCGCAGCCCGGCAAGGGTCGCGACGCCGGCGCCAATCGCGGCCTGCTCGCTGCTCAGTTCGCCCGGGGTGATCGCCCGGCCGGACACGTCCGCGTAGAGCGCCTGCAGCTTGCCGGCAGCCTCGTTGCTGCTGGCAAGGTAGCCGTGCAGGGCTGCCAGGCTGCCGCCGTTGGCCAGGTAGCTTTGATCGGCTGCCAGTTCCGGGGTGGTGACGGCGCGGCCGACCACATCGGCGTAAAGCCTGGCCAAGGCCGCGGCGGCATAACCCGTGGCGGCCAGGTACGCGCGCAAGGCGGCGACGGACGCGCCGCTTCCCACCTGGTGCTGGTTCAGCGCCCATTCGGCTGCTGTCGGGTCCCGGCCGATCGTCTGTTCGTAAGCCAGGATCAGCGCTTGCTGGTCGGCATCCTGCACCTTGGCCATAGAGTTGCATTTCTCC
>CAXTUO010000087.1:0-9345 GCA_964247175.1 uncultured Acetobacteraceae bacterium
TGGTGCACGCCGAGGCCGACCGGCTGCCCGGGCTGGTCGTGGACCGTTTCGGCGATGTGGCCGTGGTGCAGGCCAACACCGCCGGGATGGACCTTTTGTTGCCGGAGGTGGTCGCGGCGCTGCTGGACCTGCTGCCGCTCCGTGCCGTCGTGGCGCGCAACGACAGCGCGGCGCGCTTGCAGGAAGGGCTGCCGCAGGCGGTGGGCCTGCTGCATGGGACAGACGCCGAGGCGGTGGCGGAGGAGGGCGGCGTGCGCTTCTCGCTCAACCCGTTGTCGGGCCAGAAGACTGGCTTTTTCTTTGATCAACGGCCCAACCGGGATCAGGTCGCCTCCCTTGCCGCCGGCGCGCGCGTGCTGGACGTGTTCTGCCACATCGGGGCGTTCGGCCTGCGAGCCGCCGCCGCCGGTGCCGCGGCCGTTCTCCTCGTGGACAGCAGCGAGCCCGCGCTCGACCTCGCCCTGCGGGCGGCCGAGGCGAACGGGTTGGGCGACCGGGTTTCAGCGCGGCGCGGCGACGCCTTCGATACCATGGCGGCGCTGGCGGCGGACGGCGAGCGGTTCGACATCGTCGTCTGCGACCCGCCGGCCTTTGCCAAATCGCGCAAGGACCAGGACGCCGGGCTGCGCGCCTACCACCGCATGACCCGGCTGGCGGCGCCGCTGGTCCAGCCCGGCGGGTTCCTGTTCGTGGCGTCATGCAGCCACCACGCGCCGCTGGAGCTGTTCGCCGCCCAGGTGAGTTCAGCCATCCTGCGGGCCAAGCGGGACGCGCGCATCGTCCACACGGGCGCTGCCGGCCCCGACCATCCCGTCCACCCCGGGCTGCCGGAAAGCGCTTACCTCAAGTCGTTGTTATTGAACTTGTCTTGATAAGGACTGGATTCCCCGGCAGCGCACCTAGATCGGATTGCATGCTGCAAGGCCAGTGATCCACTCCCGCGACGATGGTCCGTCGCTTGCCCACGGGTCGCCGCCCTCAAGGAATCCTGGCCATGTCATCTGCGTCTCATGCGGCGCCACTTTCTTCGACGCCTGCCCATCCGTTGCCGGATGAAAAGGCGTCCCGAGTGCCCGGCCGGTCCCTGCTCCGCCGGGCCGCCACGTTCCAGTCGCCGGTCCTGGCGCACAGTGTATGGCAGTTCGCCTCGACCGGCGCCGCCTATTTGGCGGTGCTGGCCTTGATGTATATCGCCTATCACGTTTCACCGTGGCTCAGCCTTGCGCTCGTGCTACCGGCGGCCGGGCTTGTGGTGCGGCTGTTCATCATCCAGCACGATTGCGGACACGGCGCGTTCTTCCGGTCGCGCCGGGCCAACGCCGTGGTCGGCGTGCTGTGCAGCTTGGCGACGCTGACGCCGTTCACCAACTGGCGCCGTCATCATGCCCAGCACCACGCGTCATGGAACAACCTGGACCGGCGCGACATGACAAGTGACATCTACTCGACTTGCCTGACCGTCCAGGAATACGAGGCCATGTCGCCGTGGCGGCGTTGGCTGGCGCGCACCGTGCGGCATCCGGTGATTGCCCACCTGATCATCCCGCCCGTCGTGTTCCTGGTGCTGTATCGCGTGCCGTTTGAGACGCCGCGCGCCTGGGTGCGCGAGCGGCAGGCCGTTTATTTCACAAACGCCCTGATCGCGGCCGTGCTTGCCGCGATGATCCTGCCCCTTGGTATCTGGCCCGTGCTCGTCGTTCAGTTGCCGGTCATCACGGTTGCGGCCATTATCGGCGTGTGGCTGTTCAGCATCCAGCATCGCTTCGAGGACGCCCATTGGACCCATAATTCGGACTGGAGCGCCATTGCCGCGGCAATCCGGGGTAGTTCGTTCCTGAAGCTGCCGTCCGTGCTGCGCTGGTTCAGCGGCAACATCGGCTACCATCATGTGCATCATCTCGTGCCGCGCGTGCCGAACTATCGCCTGCGTGCCTGCCATGAGGCTTGCGAGGAACTGTTCGGCACGGCTCGCGTGCTTACGCTGCGAGAAGCGCTGACTGCACCGAGCTACGCGCTTTTCGACGAGAGCCTGGGCCGGATGGTGCGCTTCCCACGCGAGCGTTAATTGCTGACCGGTTTACCTCCCGCTTCGTTAACGACGGAATCTATAACCCACGGTTGAGATCAACAAACTTTTAACGCCTTTCCAGCCAGATTTCACTATCATGCACACATTTCCGTGATATCGTTTCCGTAACATATCAGAACGGAGATGTTGGCGATGGGCACGGTGACGCTGGCTGCAGAAGGCTCCTTGATCGATCCTAAGGTCCTGCTGATCGAGTCCGACGTGTCCACCGTCCGCACCCTCGTGTCCGGGCTTGAGGAGGCCGGTATCCAGGTCGTGTGGGCACGGGACAGCACGACGGGGCTGGCGCTCAGCGCGCGGCTGCTGCCGGACATCGTGCTCGTCGGCTTGGGCCTGCCCGATGTCGATAGCGTCACCTTGGTGGGGCACCTCGTGGAGCCGCGGAATTGCGGCGTGATCGTATTGGCCGGCATCGAGGACGAGGCGGCGCGGGTCGCCAGCCTTGAACTCGGGGCAGACGACTACTTGGCAAAGCCGCTGACGCTGCGTGACATGATCGCGCGGGTCCGCGCGGTGCATCGCCGGGTCAATGTCCGGAAAAGCCACTTCGCGCTGCCAACTGCCGAAGCCGTGCTGGCCGTTGGACCCATCCGCATCAACCTGCAGAACCGCAGCGTCCACACGCCAGATGGGAAGCGGATCAATCTCACGTCGGCGGAGTTCACCGCATTGGAAACCTTTGCCCGCGCGGGCGGCAACGCGGTGACGCGCGACAGGCTATCGGCGGCGGCGCTGCGCCGCCCATGGCGGCCGGAAGACCGCAGCGTGGATCAGCTCGTCTTCAACCTGCGCCAGAAACTGCCGTTGGACGTCGATGGCGGCGTGCTGATCCAAAGCATCCGCGGCTCCGGCTACTGGATGCGCGCGCCTGAGCGCCCGGCGCAGCAGCGGCCGGAGTTCGCATGGTCGGCCGACGAGGCGGGCGCCCGGTCCGTGACGAGCTTTGACCTTGCACGGTCGGCCTGACGCCGGGTCTATTGGATGAGGACGTGGCTGGTGCGATGCGATATCCAGACCCGGTGCCGGCCGAGGTAATCCAGCCCGAGCAGCATGTCTCCCTGGCCTAACGACAGGGGAGACACACTGATTGGCGCATCAACGGTCACGTCTGCGCCGACCCGCAGCGTACGCACCCGCAAGTGCCGGATCGGCAAGGTTGCCCCATCCACCCCGCGGGCCAGGTTGGCAGAGCCGGGACCGCCAAGTCCCAGCCGTTCGGCTGCCTGCTCCGTGACGATCGAGGCGCGTGATCCCGTGTCAACCAGCGCCAGCAGGTTCTGGCCGTTGACTTGAACCGTGACGAAGTCATCGCCCTCTGGCGAAAAGATCAGCGGCAAGGTGCTGTAGGGCGGCGAGAAAGGCGGCGTAGCGCAGCCCGGGGCGTCGTAGAGCGCCATGCGCCCATGCGGCACGTCGAGGTCCAGGTCATAGGTCCCAAGGAACTGGCCGCCCAGCAGCCCGGCAAGCGGCGGCTCGGTCTGCGGGACGCCGGGCAGCACCGCGACCGGCACGCTGCCGTCTGCCAGGGTCACGCCGCCCACCCTCAAGCCGCGCAGCATCACGTTCGGGGCGTTCCGGACGCCACCGGTTCCAAGCATGCGCGTACCGCTGCGAGGATCGGCCGGCAGGTGAAGCGCCTCCACGATGTCGGGTGTCAGCAGCATCCCCTGTGCGCCGGTGTCGAGCAGCAGCGTGACGGGCGCATCGCCGATGCTGGCGGGCACGAAGGCGAACCCGTCCCGCAACCGCACCGGCAACTCGGCCCGCTTCTGCGGGGCACAGCCGGCTTGAACCGGCCCGGCGTATGCGACGCCGACCTGAAGCAGGAACGCAAACGTCAGGGTGAGAAGACGTCTGCCCCGGACTGGTCGCATCGTTCTTAAAGCATGCGTTGCAAGATGATTTTCTGCACGTCCGACGTGCCTTCGTAGATTTGGCACACCCGGACGTCTCTGTAGATGCGCTCGACCGGGTAGTCGGCCAGGTAGCCGTAACCTCCCAATGTTTGAATCGCGGCGGAGCAGATGCTTTCCGCCGCTTCCGAAGCGAACAGCTTGGCCATCGCCGCCGCCTCGAGCGCCGGTTGCCCGGCGTCCTTCAACAGGGCGGCACGCAGCGTCAGTGCCCGCGCCGCCGCGAGCTTGGTTTTCGCCTCGACGAGGCGGAACCCCACGCCCTGGTGCTCGATGATGGGACGGCCGAACTGCTTGCGCTCCTTGGCATAACCGACCGCGTAGTCCAGCGCCGCCCGTGCCATGCCGACGCTCTGCGCCGCGATGCCGATGCGCCCGCTTTCCAAGGTGCTGAGCGCGATTTTGAGGCCCTGGCCTTCCTCGCCGATGCGCTGGTCGTCGCTCACGTGCATGTCGTCGAACGCCAGCGCGCAGCTATCCGATGCCTTCTGCCCCAGCTTCTGCTCCACGCGCGCCACGGAAAAGCCCGGCGTGTCATTGGCGACCACGAAGGCCGATATGCCCTTCTTGCCAACGGCGGGATCGGTCACGGCGAACAGGATCGTCGTCTTGCCATACGATGCGTTGGAGATGAACTGCTTCGACCCGTTGACGATGTAGCCGTTGTTTGTCCGCACCGCCCGCGTGCGGATGGCCGAAGCGTCCGACCCGGCGGCGGATTCGGTCAGCGCGAAGCTGCCGACCGACTCCCCACTGGCCATCGGCCGCAGCCAGCGCTCCTTCTGCGCCGGGGTGGCAAACTTCTCCAGGATTTCGCAGGTCGGCGCGTTGTGCACGCTGACCAAAGTGGACACCGAGCCGTCTCCGGCCGCGATCTCCTCGACGACCTGGGCATAGGCGGCGTAGCCAATCTCGCTCCCGCCCCATTCGGCGCTGTTGGTGGCGCCGAGGAAGCCCATCTCGCCGAGTTCCCTGATGATCTCCGGTTCGATCCGGCCAGCCTGCTCGCGCGCGGCGGCGTGCGGGGCCAGGCGTTCCTGCGCGAAGCGGCGCGCGGCATCGACGATCAGCGCGTTGGGATCGGTGTGGTCGAGCATGGGACGCTTCCTTTCGCTATTTGACGCAAGACAAGCGCAGCCGCTACTCGGCAGCCACGCCTGGCGCCACGGACATGGGCGCATGGAGACGGTGCAGCAACGCTTCCCGCTTCGGCCGCGCCGCGTCCAAGCTGGCCGCCTTCACCGGCCCGAAGCCGCGTATGTCCTGCGGCAGCGACGCGAGCGACACGGCATCCGCCAGCGTGTCCGGGCGCACGAGGCCGAGCGCATGGCGCAGGTCCTGCTCGTACTCGTCGGCCAGCGCGCGCTCCATCCGGCGGTCGCGCTGCCAGCCGAATGGGTCGAACACGCTGCCGCGCAGCGCCTTGCCGTGACGCAGCAGGCGGAACAGGGGCAGGGCGACACGGCCGGAAATCTTGACCTTGCGCCGGCGTCCGGTCGCGGGGTCAAGCCGGCTGAGCAACGGTGGCGCCATGTGGAACACCGGTTCGTCCCCGTAGGCAGCGGAGGCGTGCAGCCGGGCCACCTCGTACTCGTCCTTGTAGGCGAGGACGCGGAAGAACCCCTCGGCCACGGCACGGGTCAGCGCGCCGTCCTTGCCGCCCAGCGCCGCCTCGCGCGCCTGAGCCGTGTCCACCAGGGCGCGATACCGGGCCGCGAGGGCCGGCCCCTGGTAGTCCACAAGCTCCGCCTCGCGGCGTGCGACCAACGCTTCCAGCGTGTCCGGCGGCGGCGCCGCGTCGGACAGGATCTCGTCGGCCAGCATCGGCTGGACCGCCAAGATGCGGCCCCACAGGAACGCCCGACGGTTCAGCGCGACGGCGGTGCCGTTGAGTTCCATGGCCCGCAGCAGCGCGCCGCTGCCGACCGGCAACAGCCCTTGCTGCCACGCAATGCCGAGCAGCAGCGTGTTCATCGCCTGCGCGTTGCCGAACAGCCGCTCCGATAGCGCGCTGCCGCGCAGGAAGCGCGACCGCTCGGCGGACGTGGCCCGGGCGATGGCCCGGCGATGCAGCCCCGCATCCACCCGCACGTCGCGGTCGCCCATGAAGGCCGCACCTGCTTGCAGGTCGAGGTTGCCGATCACCGCTGCACCCTTGGCGCACCGCCCCAGCACATCCGGCCCGGCACTCACCGCCAGGTCCGCCGCCAGCAGCAGGTCCGCCGTCCCGCGTGGGATGCGCACCACGTCCAGCCCGGCCTCGGCGATCTGCACGTGTGACACGACCGCCCCGTTCTTTTGCGCAAGCCCGGTGAAGTCCAGCGTGCTGACCTGGCGTCCCTCGAGGTGTGCCGCCATGGCGACGATGGCGCCGCAGGTCACGATCCCGCCGCCGCCAATGCCAGCAAACAGGCCGCGCCAAGGCGTCCCGGCGTCCGCAAGCCTCGGCTCGGGGAGGCCCGCAGCCAGCTCCGCCTCGCGTGCGGCCCACAGGGCAGGTGGATTGCTGCCGCCCGCTTGCGGCGCGTCGGACTTCGTGGTGACGAAGCTCGGGCAGAACCCCTTAAGGCAGGACAGGTCGGTGTTGCAGCTCGTCGGGCTGATGCGGCGCTTGCGGCCGTGCTCCGTCTCGACCGGCTCGATGGCGATGCAATGGGATTGCGCCGTGCAGTCGCCGCAGTTCTCGCAAACGCGCTCGTTGATCACGACGCGGGTCTCGGCTGCCGCCAGCTTGCCGCGCTTGCGGCGGCGGCGCTTCTCGGTGGCGCAGACCTGGTCGTAGATGATCGCGCTGACGCCCGGGTGCTCGCGCATCCGCCGCTGCACCGCATCAAGGTCGTCGCGCCCATGGCGCAGCGTGCCCGGCGGCAGGTCGGCCGGGGCGGGAAGCCGCGCCGGGTCGTCGGCCACCACGGCGATCAGGCCCACGCCCTCTGCCGCCAGTTGCTGGGCGATCTTGAGCACCGTCGGCCCGCCCTCCGCCGGCTGGCCGCCGGTCATCGCCACGGCGTCGTTGAACAGGATCTTGTAGGTGATCGGCGCCCCGGCCGCGACGGCCTGGCGGATCGCCAGCAGGCCGGAATGCTGGTAGGTGCCGTCCCCCATGTTGGCGAACATGTGCGGCACGGCAGTGAACGGCGCCAAGCCGACCCAAGGCACGCCTTCGCCGCCCATCTGGCTGAAGGTCCTGGTTCCCTCGGACGTGGTCAGCGCCATGGTGTGGCAGCCGATCCCCGCCATGCCGAAGCTGCCGTCCGGCAGGCGCGTGCTGGTGCCGTGCGGGCACCCGGCGCAGAACGTCGGGGCGCGCGCCAGCAGGCCCGGCGTGCGGGCAGGGACCGCGACCGCCGCTGGCTCGCCAACGTCCATGCCGCAGCGGCGGAGCACGCGGGCGAGGGCGGCCATCACCAGCTCCGGCGACAGCTCCATGGTCGCCGGCAGCAGCG
The DNA here is from genome assembly GCA_964247175.1 of uncultured Acetobacteraceae bacterium. GTDB lineage: Bacteria > Pseudomonadota > Alphaproteobacteria > Acetobacterales > Acetobacteraceae > CAHJXG01. The sequence continues at coordinate 7,449 of CAXTUO010000087.1, forward strand.
GCGCCCCGTCCCGGTCGAGCTTGCCCTCGACGCTGGGCCGCTCCGCCAAGTCATACAGCGCCGACCGGAGTTGCGCCTCGACGTTGGACCGCTTCTCCTCGACGACCAGGATGGCGCGCTTGCCGCGGGCGAATTCCCGCACCCCTTCGGTCTCCAACGGCCAGGACAGCGCCACCTTGTAAACCGCGATGTCGGGATGCCGGTCGAGATCCATGCGGCGCAGCGCGTGCATCGCGTCGTGGTGCGCCTTGCCGACCGTCACGATGCCGACCGCCGCCTCGGCCCGCCCGTGCATGAGCCGATCCAGCCGGTTCGCCCGCGCCCAGGCCAGCGCCGCCGGCAGCCGCTCCTCCACCATGCGGCGCTCAAGCTCGGCGCGCTCGGCCGGCCAGGGAAGCCGCGGGTCGAGGCTGAGGCCGTGCGGCGGCAGCGTCCGGTCCGGGGTGACAAACGGCCGCTCGCTCGGGACGGTCACGACCGCGGACTGCTCCGCCGTTTCCGCAATCGTCTTCAACGCGACCCACAGCCCGGCGTAGCGCGACATGGCGATGCCGGCGAGGCCGTAATCCAGGATTTCGCCGACATCGGCCGGCTGCAGCACCGGGATCTGCACGCTTTCGAAGATGCCGTCCGTCTGGTGCGGGAACACCGAGGAGTGCGCCGCGTGGTCGTCGCCCGACACGGCCAGCACGCCGCCCAGCCGCGCCGTGCCGATCATGTTGGCGCAACGGAGCGCGTCGGCGCTGCGGTCCACGCCGGGTCCCTTGCCATACCACATGCCGAACACGCCATCGACGCGCTTGCCGGGGAAGGTGTCGATCTGCTGGCTGCCCCACAGCATCGTCGCCGCGAGGTCCTCGTTCAGTCCGGGCTGGAACCGGACGCCCTGCTCCGTCAGCAGCTTTTCCTTGTGCCACAGCTCCCGATCCAGGCCGCCCAGCGGCGACCCGCGATAGCCCGAAACCAGGCCGCCGGTCCGCAACCCGGCTGCGCGGTCCAGCCGTGCCTGCTCCAGCAGCACGCGCACCAGCGCCTGCGTGCCGGTCAGCAGCGTCGGCCGGTCCAGGTCGGCATAGCGGCTGTCAAGCGTCGTCGTGGCAGCGAAACCGATGTCCATAGCAGGCGCCCCCCAGGAAGCCGGACACGCCGGAGCGTTCGCGGCACTGTGCAGCATAAACCCGAAATGGGTAGCGAGTGCTGCCGTAGTTGCGCTAACACAGGCCTGCGATTGGCACGATTTGCCAATGTTGCGCTGCAATATGGCAGGATCGCCCACCATTATGCGCCTGGACCGGATCGACCTCGCCATCCTGGACCACCTGCAGCGCGACGGGCGCGCGACCAGCAACGAGATCGCCGACGCCGCCGGGCTGTCGCCCAGCCCGGCGCATCGGCGGCAGAAGCTGCTGGAGGAAGCCGGCATCATCCATCGCTACGTGGCGCTGCTGGATCAAGACCGGGTGGGGCTGCCGGTGAACGTCTTTGTTTCCGTCAGGCTGTCCGCCCAAACCGAGGAGCACCTGGCGGCCTTCGAGAAAGCCATCGCCGACCTGCCGGAGATCATGGAGTGCTACGTGATGTCGGGCGCGAGCGATTACCTGCTGCGGGTCGTTGCCCCCGACCTCGGCGCTTATGAGGAGTTCCTGCGCACCCGGCTGACCCGCATACCCGGCGTGCGCGGGGTGGAAAGCGCCTTTGCCTTGAAGCGCGTGGCCTACCGGACCAATCTGCCGATCCGCCGCAAGCCGCGGGCCTAGCGCGATGCTCGCGGCGCTCCTGCTCGCCTTTCCCGCGCTGTTCAGCATCGTGAACCCCATCGCCGGCGCGTTCATTTTCCGGGAAGCCACCGCCGACCGCACCCATGGGGAGCGCGTCAAGCTGGCCCGCCGGGTCGGGC
>CAXTUO010000088.1:0-9323 GCA_964247175.1 uncultured Acetobacteraceae bacterium
AGAAGCTGATGGACACGTCCAGCACGCGCGACAGGTCGAACAAGCGGGACGCGCCGACCCGGTTCACGCCGCGCTCATATTTCTGCACCTGCTGGAAGGTGAGGCCGAGCGCCTCCCCAAGCCGCTCCTGCGACATGCCCATCAAGGTGCGGCGCAGGCGGATACGCCCGCCGACATGGACGTCGATGGGGCTCGGACGGCTTTCCTTGTCGCCCCCCGCCATGAATGCATCCGACCCCATACTCGTCTCCAAGACCGCGTTTCACGTAAACTCTAGCCTCAGAGTTAACAATGCAACCGGGAATTGTCAATGCTTTGCAACGATCAATCTTTCTGCACCCAAATTGAGACCACCCTCAGATTCTAGGCGGCCGCCCGGTTGTGCCGGCGTGTTGCACGGCCAGCGATTCCCGTGCCGGCCAATGACAGCAAGCCTGGAAGCACCAGGCCCCAGCGGGAAAACGACGTCGGGGGCCGCCGGCCGGGCAATGGCAGCGCCAGGGTGCCCGCCACGCCCATGGGCAGCCGGCCCAATTCCCGGCCCCGGCTGTCAAAGCCAACCGAGATGCCGGTGTTCGCCGCGCGCATCAGCGGCAGGCCCTCCTCGACCGCGCGCAGCCGGGCCGCTGCGAGGTGCTGCCGCGGCCCGGTCGAGTTGCCGAACCAGGCGTCGTTCGTGATGTTGACCAGCCAGTCCGGCCGGTCCGATTGATCGACGACCTCCGCCGGGAAAATGGTCTCGTAGCAGATCATCGCGCCGAACGGCGGCAGGCCCGGCACGTGCAGCGTTTCCGGGCCGCGGCCAAAGGCGAACTGGCCGGGCACCACCTGGACCGAAAGCGGCACCCAGGAAGGCGCATACTCGCCGAATGGGACAAGGTGCCACTTGTCATAGATACCCACGATGGCGCTGTCGGCTGCCATGGCGACCAGGCTGTTGCGCGGCAGGTTGCCGGGATCAGCCGACGGCGCCCCGGCCGTGAACGTCAGGCTGCCGATGATGGCGGCCCGCGCCGGCGCGGCAGCATCGGCGATCGCCTGACGCGCCGCGGCATCCGACTGCAGCAGGAATACGCTCGACGTTTCGGGCCAGATTACCACGGACGGGGCGCCGCCCAGTGCCGCCACGCCCTGCCGGGTCAGGGCCAAATGGCGCTCAAACGTCGCCAGCGCCGTCGTGCGGTCCCATTTTTGGCCCTGGACCACGTTGCCCTGCACGAGCACCGCCGTCAGGCCCGGACCCGGCGGCTCCGGTTCCTGCAGCCGCACCCAGCCCAGCGCGGCCCAGCCCGCCAGCACCGCCGCCGCGCCGGCCATGCCGCGCCGGCCCAGGGCAGGGGACCCCGCCAGCAGCAGCGTGGCGAGCGTCAGGCCCGGCGTGCCGACCCAGGCCGCGGGCTGGATCATCGCGTCGCCCAGGCCGCCGGGGATCGCCCACACGCTGCCCCACGAGTTCCAGGGAAACCCGGTGCCGACATACTGCCGCGCGAGGTCGAACAGCGTCCAAGCCGAGGCCAGCATCAGCACCCGCCGCCAGCCCGGCTGCGCCAGGCGGGCCAGGGCGCAGGGTGCCGCGATGAACAGGGCCAGCAGCGCCGAAAGCGCCGGCACCGCGAAGGGGACCAGCCACCAGTAACGCGCGGATTCCAGCAGGATGGCCTCGGTGATCCAATACAGTCCGAAGACGTGGTGGCCGAGGCCGAACCAGAAGCCGCGCCGCGCCGCCGTCCACGCTCCGCGCGACCCGCCGATCAAGCACAACAGGCCCGGCACCGCCAGCAGCAGCACGGGGATCGCATGCACCGGCGGCAGCGCGGCGGCGGACAGCGCGCCCAAGCCCGCGGCTGCCAGATCCGCCCGCCAGCCGGTCGCCGCGCGTAGGCGCAGCCATGGCCCAGTCACGCTCCGATCCGTCACGCTCGCCTCAGTCACGCCCGGACCAGGCGCCCGGGCGGCACCGGCCCGCCGCACAGCACGGCGACGATGCACTCGGCCGCCATCACGCCCATGTTCACCAGGCTGCCGTCGGTCACGCCCGCGACGTGCGGGGTGCAGATCACGCGCGGGTGGCGGCGCAGCGGGTGATCTCCGGGTGGCGGCTCGTCCTCGAACACGTCCAGCCCGGCGCCGGCGAGGTGCCCGGTTTCCAACGCCGCCAGCAGCGCGGCCTCGTCGATCAAGCCGCCGCGGGCGGTGTTGAGCACGACCGCGCCGTGCGGCAAGGCGGCCAGCTCGGCCGCACCGATCAGGTGCCGGGTGGTTGGGAGCAGCGGCACATGCAGGGACAGCACGTCCGACCGAGCGAGCAGGGCGTGCAGGCTCGCCACGCGCTCGATGCCCGTGCTGTCCGGCAAGGCCGGGTCAAAGGCCGCGGCCGACATGCCGAACGCGGTCGCCAAGCGCGCCACGGCCTGTCCGATGGCGCCGCAGCCGACCAGGCCCAGGCGCAGCCCGGCCACGTCCCGCACCTTGGTCTCCGCCTTGCGCCAGGCCCCGTCAGCTACCTGCGCCGACAAGAGCGGCAGGTCCTTGGCCAAGGCCAGCAGCAGCGCCATCGTGTGCTCGGCCACGGCCTGCGTGTTGGACCCGGGCGCGCGGGTCACGACGATGCCGCGGCGCTGCGCTTCCGCCACGTCCACGTCGTCCACCCCCACGCCGTGCCGGGCGATGACGCGCAGGCCCGGCGCCGCGTCCATGGCGGCCGCCGTGACCGGCCCCTGGCGGGACAGGATGGCGACCGGCTGGACCTTTGCTGCGAGCGCCGCCACCTCCGCCGCCGACGGGAACGGCGCCATGTAGTGCAGGCGTCCACCCACGGCCTCGATCAGGGCAGCCGCCGCCGGCGCCAGGCGGGGCGCGGTCATGATCACGTCCATGGAGGTCTGTCCTAAGCTGGTTGCGGGCGCCGGGTCAAAGACGGCGCGTCAGTCCGGCAGGTCACGGCTTTGGCGCTCGTAGTGCCGGTAGTATTTGTCGGTAATCATGTCGGTCTTCACGATGATGGCCACGTCCGTCGTGTTGAATTGCGGATCGACCACCGCGCCGTCGCCGACAAACGCGCCGGCCCGCAGATAGCCCTTGATAAGCGGCGGCAGCATCTGGCTGGCGCGGCGGGGGTCGATGAGGGCGGGGTCGAGCCGGCGCATGTCGATGTAACGCTCCCGCCGTGCGCGGGGGCACAGGGCCGGAGGCGCGAGGTGGTGGCCATACAAATAGGTCAGCTCGGTTGCCAGCGCGTCCGGGTCAGTGCCGGGCAGGCTGGCGCAGCCGAACAGCAAGGCGATCTGGTTGTGGAACACGTAAGCGGTGATGCCGCGCCACAGCAGTTGCATCACCGCGCGGCCACGATACCGGGCATCGACGCAGGAACGTCCGAGTTCCAGGATCTGGCCGGGGAAGCTAAGAATCGGCCCGATGTCGTACTCGGTTGCCGAGTAGAAGTCGCCAACCGCGTCCGCGCCGGCCTGCTGGATCAGCCGGTAAGTGCCGACAACCGCTTCCGGACCCGACCCGATCTCATGGTCGATGACCAGAAGGTGTTCCGCCACGGCGTCGTAGGCGTCCTGGTCGCGCCGGGTTTGCCGGGCGGCTTGATCCGGGATGGCGCCCATCTCCTCGAAGAATACCCGGTAGCGCAAGGCCAGGGCGGCATCCACCTCGCTCCGCGTCGAAGCGATTCGGAGGCCGAGATTGCCCGCCCGCAGCTCGCCGAAGCCTTGGGCGCCAGCCGGAACCTGCAACGGCAGAAGGTCTGTCACGAGGCCAGCGCCATCAGGCAGCTACGCTTGAAAGTTCGGGCGCCCGCCAACTGGCCGGCCCCCGCAAGGGGGCGGTGCGATCCCGGGATCGGGGCGCGGCTGCCTGTCCCACCACGACGGAACGGTCCACACATGCGGCGGCTGGCAGAAAGCGAGGCCGCTGCCGGCCCGGCTCAGGGACGCGATTAGCCGTTTCCGTCATCCGTTTCACGGCTTCCGGCGTAGCCGATATGAGCGCTGTCTGTCCAATCCCGACATCCCGTTGGCGCAGGGGCATCTATACGGCTGGCCGCAGGGCGCCAGGCTCGCCCCGTTCAAGCATTATCCGCACGGACAAGTCCGCCCGTGCAGATAAAACCGCTGGCGACACTAATCGCGACAGCGTGTTGCCTGAACTAAACCGTACAGATCACGCGCTAACGTGCCCGAGGCTTGGTGCCCAGGCCGATTTTCTTGGCAAGCGAGGAGCGATGCCGTGCATAGTTCGGCGCCACCATCGGATAGTCTGGCGGCAGTTGCCACTTTTCCCGGTACTGCTCCGGAGTCATATTGTAAGAAGTTTTCAGATGGCGTTTCAGCATTTTCAGCTTCTTTCCATCTTCAAGGCAGATGATGTGGTCGGGAAATACCGATTTCTTGACCGGCACGGCCGGTTGCTGCTTGTCGGGCACCACCGGTTCTTTTCCGACTCCGGCCAGAGTGCGATAGACCTCTTGGATCAGGTTCGGCAACGCATCGGGCGCGACCGAGTTGTTGGAAACATGAGCCGAGACGATCTGAGCTGTCAGCCCAAGAACGTCCGAGTTAGCCGTTGCTTCAACCATAGGAGCCCTTTCGTTGCTGAAGTAGTGAGGCATATACGGTTTTACCTCGTCACTTCGCAATAGAGGAATTGTAAAATAAACATGGGGTCAATCATGCTTGACGAAGTGCTGCCGGCGGAACCGGCAGATCAGCACCTGGACATCACCCGAGAGGTTTGCCCGATGACCTATGTCCGCACCCGCCTCGCACTTGACCGACTGGCGCCTGGACAAATGTTAATGGTCCACCTGAGCGGAGAGGAACCACGCCGCAACGTCCCGCGGACTGCGGTCGAGCAAGGGCATGTTGTGGTCAGCCGGATTGATAACTCCGACGGAACGACCCATCTGCTGCTGCGCCGTGGGCCGCTCCGCGCGTAGGAGGGCCGGCGCATTGCCGGCTACAATGGCCGCCGCAGCACCAGCGCGTCGCCCCCGCACGGGTAATAGCCGCGCCGGCTCCCAACCGTGACGAAGCCGGCGGCGGCATAAAGGGCGCGTCCCGGACCATTGCCGGACGCGACCTCAAGGAAGAGGGCGGCGGCGCCGCGCTGCCGTGCCGTCACCATGGCCTGTTCCAGCAGCGCCCGCCCAAGGCCCCGCCGCCGAACGGCGGGGTCCACCGCCAGGGTCAGCACTTCCGCTTCATCGGCCGCGACCCGCGCCAAAATCATGCCGCCGGCCGGCGCGATCCAGCCGTACGCCCCGGGCAGGGCAAGCTGCAGCCCGATGGCGTCGGCGCCCCAGCGCTCGCGGCCAGCAAACGCCCGGCCGTGCAGCAGCGCCATGGCCTTCGCATGGGCCGGGGTCGCCGCGACAAGCGGATTGGTCACACCGGTTTCGCCGGGCGCGCTTCCGGCGGGTCCACATACAAAGGTTGCACTGGGCGAAGATCCGGTCCCGCGCTGACCCGGCGCCGCGCGGCGGCGGCCACGCCGGCCGGCGTGGGCATCCGGGCCGGGAGCAACAGAACGTCCGCGCCGCGCGCCGCGAGGCGGGACGCCACGGCGATGGCGGCATCTCCGGCCAGCGACACGGGGCCGGACGGGTCCGGCAACGCATCGAGCGCCACCGTTGCAACGCTGCCACCATGTTCCAGGAACACCCTGCCGCGGCGCGTATCGACCGCCACCCATTGCAGGCGCCCGCAGTCTGGAACGGCCAAGGCTTCGCCCACCGTGACGCCCACCACGGGCACGCCGGCTGCGAGCGCAATGCCGTGCGCCAGCGACAAGGCGGCACGGATGCCGGTGAAGCTCCCCGGTCCAATCGTCACAGCCACCATCGCCAACTGAACGGGCGTGATCCCCGCCTCGGACAACGCCGCCTGAGCCATGGCGGGAAGTGCCGCCACCTGCCCCCGGGCACCCATGGCTCGGCGCTCCGCAACGACGCCATGTGGCCCGACCACCCCGGCGGAGCAGCCGCACAGCGCTGCGTCCAACGCCAAGACCAAACCGCCCTCAGCGAAAACGGGCCTCGTCGAATTCAAGTGGTGAAGGGCGAAGATCGGCCGGGCTGACGCCGCCGAAGCCGACAACCGGCCCCGGCGTCACGCCATCATCCCCTCAGCGGGACGGCCGGATGCCGGGCGCGTCAGGCCTCGACCTGTTCGACCGAAGTCACCTCCGGCACGTAATGCCGCAGCATGTTCTCGATGCCATGCTTCAAGGTGGCGCTGGAGGACGGGCAACCGCTGCAAGCGCCCTGCATATGCAGGCGCACCACGCCCTCGCGGTAGCCGCGGAACACGATGTCGCCGCCGTCACTGGCAACCGCCGGGCGCACGCGGCTGTCGAGCAGCTCCTTGATCTGATCGACGATCTCCTGGTCCTCGGGCGACACGTCCTCGTCCACCGTTGCACCCAAGCCCTCGATCACCGGCCGGTCGGCGACGAAGTGCTCCATGATCGCGCCGAGCACCTGGGGCCGCAGCGCCTGCCATTCGGCAATGTCGGACTTGGTCACGGTGACGAAATCGCCGCCGAGGAACACGCGGGCCACCCCAGGCAACGCGAACAGCGCGGTAGCCAGCGGGCTGCGGGCCGCCGTGTCCGGCCCGGCAAAATCGGCCGTGCCGTCGCCCATCACGTCCCGCCCGGGCAGGAACTTGAGCGTGGCCGGGTTCGGGGTGCCTTCGGTCTCGATGAACATCGGTTTACCTCGGAATAATGACTGGGGAATGCGGACCGGCTGAGTCCAGATGCCTGCACATGTGGCCAAAAGCGGTCCCTGATGCAAGTGGCGGAGCACGCGGCGGCGCTCACTCCGCCGCCTGCTGCTGCGCCGGCCGCCGCGCCCTGAGCCGCCGGATACGGCGCGCATCGGCATCCAGGATGCGGAACTCCAGCCCCGACGCATGGCTGATCACCTCGCCGCGCGCCGGCACCCGGCCGGCCAAGGTGAACACCAGGCCGCCCACGGTGTCGATGTCGGCCTCGCGCTCATCCTCGGTCAGCGTTTGGCCGAGCCGTGTCTCGAAGTCCTCGATGGACAGCCGGGCATCGAGGTCGAGCGCGCCGTCCGGGCGTTCGACGATCATCGGACCCTCGACCTCGTCGTGCTCGTCCGCGATGTCGCCGACGATCTCCTCCACCAGGTCCTCGATGGTGAGCAGGCCGTCGATGCCGCCGTACTCGTCCACCACGAGTGCCAGGTGCATCCGCGCCTGGCGCATCTGCAGCAGCAGGTCCAGCACCGGGATCTGCGGCGCCACCATCAGCGGCAGGCGCAGCAGGGCCTCCAAGTTGAAGGCGTCGGGACGGCCGACGTAGGCGAACAGGTCCTTGATGTGGACCATGCCCACGATGTCGTCCAACTGCTCGCGGTACACCGGCAGGCGCGAATGGCCTTCCCGGCGGATCTGGTCCAGCGCCTGTTCCAGCGTGACATCGACCGGCATGGCGACGATGTCGGCGCGGGGCACCATCACGTCGTCGGCCGACTTGCCGCGGAGCCGCAGCACATTGGCGATCAGCGCCCGCTCCTGGCGGTCCAGCTCGGGCACGGTGCCGTTGGTTTGGCTGTCGTCGGCAGACTGCTGGACCAGCTCGGCAATGCTTTCCCGCACGTTGTGCTCGGGCTGGCGCCGGCGCAGCGCTTGCCGCACCCGGTTCAGGAAGCCGTGTTGGCTCGCGATCATGGCCGGCGCCGGGCCGTGTGCCACGGATCGGGCACGCCGATGCGGTGCAGCAACCGGGTTTCCGCCATCTCCATGCGCCGGGCCTCGCCGGGCCAGGCATGGTCGTGGCCGCGCAGGTGGAGCGCGCCGTGCACGACGAGATGGGCCAGGTGGTGCGATGGCCTGCGCCCGGCGGCCCGGGCTTCCCGCCGCACGACGCCCAGGGCCAGGATGATGTCCCCGCTGTCGAAGGTCAGCACGTTGGTCGGCTTGTTCCGGCCGCGGTGCCGTGCGTTCAGCCGCTTCACCGCCAGGTCGGACGCGAGGACCACGGCCCCGGCGCCCCCGGCGACCTTCGCGGCCCGGGCGGCAACGGCTTCGGCTCGCGGCGCGAACCGCCGCCACCTCGGGTCGGCCACGATGATGGCGGCATCGTCGGTAAGCCCCGCCGAAGCGGGGCCGCGTCTGCTGTCAGGGTCCATTGGTATCCTGGGAGTCGGCTGGCGGCTCGGTCCGCGGCCGGACGCGTGGGCCGCGGTTCTGCCCGGCCTCCGGCAGCCCGGCGTCGCGCTGGGCCTGCGCCCGCTGCTCGTAGGCGCCGACGATGGCGGCGACGAGCGGGTGGCGCACCACGTCGCGCACCCCGAACCGGGTGATGCCGATGCCGGGCAGGCCGTCCAGCGTGTCGAGCGCGTCGCGCAGCCCGCTGCGCTGACCCGGCGGCAAGTCGATCTGGCTCAGGTCGCCGGTGATCACCATGCGCGTGCCCTCGCCCATGCGGGTCAGGAACATCTTCATCTGCACCGGTGTGGTGTTCTGCGCCTCGTCCAGGATGACGAAGGCGTGGGCGAGGGTACGTCCGCGCATGAAGGCGAGCGGCGCCACCTCGATCTCCCCGGTGCCCATGCGCCGGATCACCTGGTCGCCCGGCATCATGTCGTGCAGCGCGTCGTACAGCGGGCGGAGGTAAGGATCGACCTTTTCCTTGAGGTCGCCGGGCAGAAAGCCCAGGCGTTCCCCGGCCTCAACCGCCGGGCGGGATAGCACGATTCGGTCCACGCGCCCGGCCTGCAGCATCGCAACCGCCTGGGCGACGGCGAGGTAGGTCTTACCGGTGCCTGCCGGGCCGATGCCGAACACCATCTCGTGCCGGCCGAGCATGTCCATATAGGTCGCCTGGCCCGTCGAGCGCGGGCCGACCGTGCCGCGGCGGGTCTGGATCGCCGGCAGGTCGGGCAGCGGCAGCCGGGGGTCGGGATCGGTCTCAGACATGCGGATCGCCGCCTCCACATCGGCGCGGGACACGCCCTTGCCGCGTTCGAGGCGTTTGTACAATCCGGTCAGCGCGGCTTCCGCCGCCTGCACCCGGACCGGCTCCCCGCTGATGGCGACGCGGTTGCCGCGGGAGGACATGCGGACGCCGAGGCCCTGCTCCAATCGGACCAGGTGGCGGTCATGGTCGCCGAACAGCAGCGGCAGCAGCGCGTTGTCGTTGAACTGCAGGGTCACTGCCTTGCCGGGCGGTGCCCCATCGGGGGACGTTGAAGCCGGGGTCGCGGCGAGGATGTTCAAGCGCAGATTTGCTCCAGGTTCAGGGTTCCAGCCAAGGAGTTGGGGCGTCCGTCCACGATCGTCACCGGG
>CAXTUO010000089.1:0-9321 GCA_964247175.1 uncultured Acetobacteraceae bacterium
GCGCAGGCCCATGCGGGCCAGCAGGCCGGCGGCCCACCCGCCGCCGCGTACCGAACCGCGGGCAGCGCCTACCGCGCCCTGTCCCGCCGCGCGCCATTCCCCGGCCGAAAGCCCAAGGCCCAGCACGACCAGGAGCAGCGCCAGCACCAGTCCCGCCGCCTGGACCAGCAAGCCCCCGACAGTGCCGAGCAGCCCGTTCCCCATGCGGACGGCACCGTCGGCCAGCAAGCGCCCAATGGCGCCGCCGGGTCCGGCCGGGGTCGGCCAGGACGGTCCCGGCGCCGCCGCCAGCACCGCGGCCAAGGCCGGCAAGGCGAGCAGGGTGAACAGCAGCCGGACGGTCAGCCGCAGGGGACGCCGGGTGGCGGTGCGGAAGCTCCAGGCGAGCAGGGCGAGCACAGGCAACGCCGCTGCCACCCCGAAGCATTGCAGCAGCACGTCGGCCGCCACCGCGCCCGGCATGCCCGCCAGGTTGGTCGGCGGGCGCGACGTGGCGGTGTTGAGCGAAGGGTCATGCGGGTTGTAGGACACCAGCGCCACCAGCAGCAGCAGCGCGCCGATCGCGAAGGCGATGCCGCCGAGGTGCCCCAGGCGGGCCAGCACGATGTTGCGCACTTCCGGCGAAGCAAAGCGGCGGCCTTGGGCGATTGATGCCATCATCGTGTCCGGTCAGCTTGAAGGAAAGCCGGAGCTTAACGCAAGAACCTACAGAACCAAAACGGAAAGCCGGGGCCGCCCGCGTTTCGCGGCCCCGGTGTGCCGTTTCGGCCAAGCGCCGTCGTTTCAGCCGAGCTGCTCGCCGTGCAGCACGACATCCAGGCCTTCACGCTCTTCATCCGTGGAAACGCGCAGGCCGACGATGACATCGACGACCTTGAGCAGGATGAACGTCGCGACCGCGCTGTAGGCGATCGTCGCCCCCACCGCGATGGCCTGGCTGGTCAGCAGCGGGATGCCGCCGATGTAAACGCCCTCGGCTTTGTCCGCTGTGGCCGAAAGCGGGCCGTAGGCGAACACCCCCGTCAGCAGCGCGCCGATGATGCCGCCGATGCCATGCACGCCGAAGGCGTCCAGGCTGTCGTCATAGCCCAGCAGGTGCTTCAGCCCGGTCGCCGACCAGAAGCAGACCACGCCCGCGACCACGCCGATGATCAGCGCCGGCCCCGGCAGCACGAAGCCGGACGCCGGGGTGATCGCCACCAGCCCGGCCACCGCGCCTGAGATCACGCCGAGCACGCTGGGCTTGCCCTTCGCCACCCACTCCGCCGCAACCCAGCCGAGCGCCGCGGCCCCCGTCGCGATCTGGGTCGCCAGCATCGCCATGCCCGCCCGGCCGCCGGCGCCCACCGCCGACCCGGCGTTGAAGCCGAACCAGCCGACCCAAAGCAGCGACGCCCCGATCACCGCATAGGCGAGGTTATAGGGCGCCATGTTGTCTTGCCCATAGCCGACCCGCTTGCCGAGCACGAGCGCGCAGATCAGCCCGGCGACGCCCGCGTTGATGTGCACCACCGTGCCGCCGGCGAAGTCCGCCGCACCCAGGGCATTGATCCAGCCCAGCGGGCTCCAAACCCAATGCGCCACCGGCGAGTAAACCAGCAGGGACCACAGCGCCATGAACACCATCAACGCCGAGAACTTCATGCGGTCGGCGAAGGCACCGGCGATCAGCGCCGGGGTGATGATCGCAAACGTCATCTGGAACATGAGGTACACGGTTTCGGGGATCGTGTTGACCGTGCTGTTGTCGGTCCCCAAGCCCAAGGTGAAGGGCTTGTCCCAGTTGGTCGCGATCCCGTTCAGGAACAGGCGCGAGAAGTCGCCGATATACGCGTTGCCGTTGGTGAAGGCGAGGCTGTAGCCCGCGACCATCCACAGCACCGTCACCAGGGCGCAGATGCTGAAGGACTGCATCAAGGTCGCCAGCACGTTCTTCTTGCGCACCATGCCGGCGTAGAACAGCGCCAGGCCCGGCACCGTCATCATCAGCACCAGCGCCGTGCTGGTCAGCATCCAGGCGGTGTCGCCCGTATCGACCTTGGCCTCCGTTGCGGCGGCGGCCGCAGCAGCGGCCGGGGGCGCCGCCGCCGTCGCCGCGTTCTGCGCCCAGGCGGGAAGTGCGGCGAACAACACGAGCGGCAACGGAGCGAGCCGCCAAGCGGGCTTCCTCATAGTGCTTCCTCGTTGGCTTCGCCGGTTCGGATACGCACCGCGCGTTCGATGTCCATGACGAAAATCTTGCCGTCGCCGATCTTGCCGGTGTGCGCCGCCTTCATGATGGCCTCCACCACCTGCTCCGCGAGGTCTTCCGGCACCGCGACCTCGACCTTCACCTTGGGCAGGAAGTTCACGTGGTACTCGGCGCCGCGGTAGATCTCCGTCTGGCCTTTCTGGCGCCCGAATCCCTTCACTTCCGACACGGTCAGTCCCTGCACACCCAATGGCGTCAAAGCCTCCCTGACATCGTCGAGCTTGAAGGGCTTGATGACGGCTACGATCAGCTTCATCGAACCTTCCTCTTTCCATTTCCGCGCCTTGCGCCACATTCGGCAGGCCACGTCGGGCCAGGATATTCAAGAACCGTGCCGGACGGTTGCATCGACATACTGCGCTTCGGCAACGATACCTGCCTGTGCCATGGGCAATCGCTGCCCCGTGCTGTAACTTCAATGCAACGGAATGCTGCTTAATTATTGTGCAAAGGAGGAGGAGGTCGATGGCGGACCTGGCCGTGGACGTTTGCGTGGTGGGGGCCGGGCCAGTGGGTGGCACGCTGGCGTGCCGTTTGGCGGCAGGCGGGGTGCGCGTCGCCGTGATCGACCGCGCGGCGCTGCCGCCGATGGAGCATCCGGACTTCGATGGGCGTGCCTATGCCGTCGCGGCCGGGTCGCGCCGCCTGCTGGAAGCGGCGGGCATCTGGGACGCGCTGCCGCAGGCGCCGTCGCCGATCCTCGACATCCGGGTGTCCGATGGCCGGGTCGGGCAGCGGGCGTCCAGCCTGTTCCTGCATTTCGACCATCAGGATGTCGGCGACCAGCCGTTCGGCTGGATGGTGGAGGCACGCGCCCTGCGCGTCGCGCTGAATGCCCACATGCACCGGACGCCAGGCCTCCTTGTACATGCTCCGGCCGAGGCGGCGGCGGAGCGCCGCGCCGGTGGAGCCGTGGTGCGGGTGTCCGGCGGCCCTGCCATTGCCTGCCGCCTGGTCGTCGCGGCCGAGGGACGCGGCTCGCCGCTGCGCGGGCAGGCGGGCATCCCGGTGACGCGGGTGCCCTACAACCAGCGGGGCATCGTTTCCGCCGTGGCGCATGAGCGCCCGCACCACAACACGGCGCTGGAGCACTTCCTGCCCGGCGGCCCGTTCGCGCAACTGCCGATGGGTCCGACAGAAGGCGCGCCGCACGTGTCCGCCGTGGTCTGGACCGAACGGGCGGCGGCGGCGGACCGGGTGATCGCGCTGGACGACGCGGCCTTCGGGCGCGAGGTGGCGCGGCGGCTGGGCAACCATCTCGGGGCGGTCCGGCCCATCGGGCGGCGGTGGATCTACCCGCTTTCCGCCATGCACGCGCAGCGATACGTGGACACCCGGCTGGCGCTGGTGGGAGACGCGGCGCACGGCATCCACCCGATTGCGGGGCAGGGGCTGAATCTCGGCTTCCGCGATGTGATTGCCCTTTCGGACCTGGTGATCGCAGCCGTGCAGGCCGGTGCGGACCCGGGCGCGGCTGCGTTGCTCGCGCAGTATCAGCGGCGGCGGCGCCCGGACAACCTGCTGATGCTGGCGGCGACCGACGTGCTGGACCGGTTGTTCAGCACCGACAACCCGCTGCTGCGCGCAGCCCGGGACCTGGGCATTGCCGGGGTGCACCGGATGCCGGGGCTGAAGCGGTTGTTCATGCGCCAGGCGATGGGCGGCTGACCGGCATCGTGCGGGCGAGGTGCGCCGCGACCGCCGCGTAAGCGCGGCGGCGGTCGTCCGGGCGCACGAAGCCGTGCCCGGCGTAGTCGAACGCCTCGAACTGCACGGGCTTGCCGCGGGATTGCAGCGCCGCGACGATCTGCTCGCTTTCGGAGAAGGCCACCCGGGGGTCGCGCCTCCCATGCAGCACCAGCAGCGGCGCCTGGATGCGGTCCACGTGGCGGATCGGCGAGACGCGGTCGAACAAGGCGCGGTGGCGCACCGGGTCGCCGTACTCGTCCGCCCGGTGCGCCCGGCGCCAAGGTCCCGTGCTGGCCAGCAGCGTCCCGAAATCGGCGATGCCGTAGAAGTCGATGGCGGTGCGCCAAAGCTCCGGGTGCTCGGTGATGGCGGCGAGCACCATGTAGCCGCCGTAGGACTGGCCCATGACGGCGATGCGCGCCGGGTCGATGCCGGGACGGGCGGCGAGCCAGCGCCCGCCGGCGGCGAGGTCGTGCACGGACAGGAGGCGATGCTCCCGGTCGTCGCTTTCCATCGCGGCGCGGCCGTAGCCGGTGCTGCCGCGCACGTTGGGCATCAGCACGGCGTAGCCCTGGGCCAGCAGGGCCTGCATGTCGGGGCGGAACGTGGCGCGGGCCTGCGACGCCGGGCCGCCGTGCACCCAGGCCACAGCGGGATGGCCGCCGGGCGGAACCGGGCCGGGCGGCACCGCGAACCAGCCGGGGACCGTGCGTCCGTCGAGGCTTTCCCACTCGACCAGGCGGAAATCCTGCACGGGCAAGGCGCAGTCCGGGCGCCACACCGGGCGCACCGTGCCGTCCTGCCATAGCCACAAGCCCGGCGGCTCGGTGAACGACGCGGTAGTGACGGCGAGCATGGTCCCGTCCGGCGACCAGGCGGGATCAGACACGACCCCGTGCGGGAGGCCGGCGATCACGGGCCGCTCGCCATCCGAGGGACCCACACGCAGCAGGGCATAGCCGCGGTCGTTCTCCACCGTGGCGAGCAAGGCGCCGCCGGGCGAGAGCGCCCAGGCCTCCACGTCGCGGCCCGGCGGAGCGAACACCGGGGTGGTCTCGCCGCTGGCCGGGTCGATGCGGCACAATGCCATCTCGTCGCGCCCGGCGTCGGTCAGGCCTATCAGCGCCGTGCCATCCGGCGTCCAGCGCAGACTCGCATAGCGCGCGGACGCCGCCCGCGGCACGGGCCGCACGGCGCCGTCAAGGTGCAGGACCACCGGCCGTTGGTCGCCGCTGTTCTTGTCCAGAACCGCGATCAGCCGGTCGCCGCCCGGGTGCCAGGCCGCGGCGGCAGCCTCATGCGTGCCCTCCAACAGCCGCGTACGCTCCCCCGTGGCCGGGTCCATCACGAGCACGTCGAAATGCGCCTCATCCCGGTCGTTGGCGGTTAGGCTGATGCGGCTGCCGTCCGGGGACCATGCGCCGAAGCCGTGGATCACCTCGGGCGCATCCGTAAGCGGGCGCGATTGCCCGTCCTGCAGCAGCCAAAGCTGCTGGCGCTCGTCGCCGCCAGCGTCGATGCCGTAGATCAAGCGGTCGTCGCCGGGCGCGCGGCGCAGCAAGGCCACCTTCTCGTCATGATCGGTGAGCGGCCAGGATTGGCCGTCCCCGATCCGCAGCGCCCAGACCTGCGCCAGCCCGGCGCCGCGCAGATGGAACAGGGTGCGCCCGTCGCATGAAAAAACCGGGGAACTTGCGGCCCCGATGGCCGTGTAATCCTTGGGCATGTCAGCGGGAGGATCAGCAGTCATGCCGCAGCATAGGCCGGCCCGAGCGGGTTGAACATTTGCCACCGTCGCTTAATTTCGGTTGATGGAGAACAAACGTTCTATGGACCTGTTGGCGAAGCTCAAGGTCTTGGCCGACGCGGCGAAGTACGATGCGTCCTGCGCTTCGAGCGGCACCGTTTCACGCAGTTCCCTGGGGGAGAAGACGGGCGTCGGCTCGACCGAGGGCATGGGCATCTGCCACGCCTACGCGCCGGACGGGCGCTGCATCTCCCTGCTGAAGATCCTGCTGACCAACAGCTGCATCTACGACTGCCTGTACTGCATCAACCGGCGGTCTTCCAACGTGCAGCGGGCGCGCTTCACCGTCGAGGAGGTCGTGACCCTGACGCTCGGCTTCTACCGCCGCAACTGCATCGAGGGCTTGTTCCTCAGCTCCGGCATCATCCGCAGCCCCGACTACACGATGGAGCAGGTGGTGCGGGTGGCGAAGACGCTGCGGGAGGAGCATGGCTTCCGCGGCTACATCCATCTGAAAACCATTCCCGACGCCTCGCCGGAACTGCTGCTGGAGGCCGGGCGGTATGCCGACCGGCTCAGCATCAACGTGGAGATGCCGACGGAGGACGGGCTGGCACGGCTGGCGCCCGAGAAGGACATGCCGAGCATCCGCCGCAGCATGGGCCGCATGAGGCTGCGCATCGACGAGGCAAAGGCCGAGAAGAAGGCGGCGCGCTTCGCCCCGGCGGGGCAGAGCACGCAGATGATCGTCGGCGCCGACGACAGCTCGGACCGCAAGATCCTGGCGCTGAGCACGAACCTGTATAGCAACTACGGGCTGCGCCGGGTGTATTTCTCGGCGTTCAGCCCCATCCCCGACGCGAGCGCCATCCTGCCACCCAGGCGTGCGCCGCTGCTGCGGGAGCATCGGCTGTACCAGGCCGACTGGCTGATGCGGTTCTACGAGTTCAAGGCAGACGAATTGGCGCTGGACGCCGCTGGGAACATGGACCTGTCGATGGACCCGAAGCTCGCCTGGGCATTGCAGCACCGGGAGCAGTTCCCGGTGGACGTGAACACGGCGACGCGGGAGCAGTTGCTGCGGGTGCCGGGCATGGGCGTGAAGTCGGTGGACAAGCTGCTGCAGGCGCGGCGGCACCGGCGGCTGCGCATGGACGACCTGGCCCGGCTGCACATGCCCATGGAGAAGGTCGCGCCGTTCGTCACCGCGCTGGATTACCAGCCCGGCGGCTTGCTGGACAGCGCGCGGCTGGCGCAGCGCCTGGTGCCCAAGGCGAGGCAGTTGGACATGTTCGCGTGAAGTCGGTCGTCCTGGCGCACGAGGTCGATTGGGGCGCCTGGCGCGGGGCGGCACGGGCGCTGGCGCTGGCGGATATCGCGCCGGAAGAGGTCGTCTGGTCCGTGCGCAACGCCAGTGACCTGTTCGTCGAACCCGAGGAGGCGGCGCTGCCCACCCCGGACGGTAGCTTCACCGTGCCGCGCGCCTTGGTGACGCTGGCGGAAACCGTGATCCAGGCGCGCGACCCCGAGCGGTTCGCCTTGCTTTACCGCCTGATCTGGCGCGCCCACCGCGGCGAGAAGCACATCCTGGAGATGACCACCGACCCGGAGGTGCAGCGCGCGCAGCGCCTGGCCCAGGCGGTGCGGCGGGATACCCACAAGATGCGCGCTTTCGTGCGCTTCCGCGAGGTCGCGGAACCTGAGGGCACCCGCTACGTGAGCTGGTTCGAGCCGGAGCATTACATCGTCGAGGCCAACGCGCCGTTCTTCGCCCGGCGCTTCGCCACGATGACCTGGTCCATCCTGACGCCCTACCGCAGCGCGCACTGGGACGGGGAAGCATTGCGGTTCGACGTGGGCGCGCAGCCCTCCGACGTGCCGGACGACGACCGGCTCGAGGCATACTGGCGGGCGTATTACAGCAGCATCTTCAACCCCGCCCGGCTCAAGATCGGCGCGATGCGGGCGGAGATGCCGCAGAAATACTGGCGCAACCTCCCGGAAGCCGCCGCGATTCCTGAATTGATCCGCACGGCGTCGGGCCGCGTGGACAGCATGGTGGAGCAGCCCGTGTTCTCAGCCCCGCGTCCGTCCCGCCCCCAACCTCCCAGCGTCGTCCCGCCGCCCGCGGCCGAGCACGGCAGCCCACTGCATGAGGCCGCGCGGGAAGCGGCGGATTGCCGGCGCTGCCCGCTGTGGGAACCGGCGACGCAGGTGGTGTTCGGCGAAGGCTCCCCCAATGCCCGCGTCATGATGATCGGCGAGCAACCGGGTGACCAGGAGGACCTGGCCGGGCGCCCCTTCGTCGGCCCAGCCGGGCAGTTGCTGGACCGCGCGATGGCGGAGGCCGGGCTGGACCGGCAAACGGTGTATGTCACCAATGCCGTCAAGCACTTCAAGTTCGTGCCCCGCGGCAAGCGGCGCATCCACGAGAAGCCAGGCACCGGCGAGATCAACGCCTGCCGCTTCTGGCTCGACCTGGAGCGGGCCACCGTCAAGCCGGCGCTGACCGTGATGATGGGCGCGACGGCGGCGCGGGCGGTGCTGGGCCGGGCCGTCGCCATCACGCGGGAGCGCGGGCGACCGATGCCGTTGCCGGATGGGAACGGCGGCAACACCACGGGCTTCATCACGGTGCACCCGTCCTACCTGCTGCGCGTGCCCGATGAGGAGGCGAAGGCGAGGGAGTACGCGGCCTTTGTCGCGGACCTGCGACGCATCGTGGAGCTTGCCGCCTAAGCGGGCCTCAGTCAGCCGCCAGCAGGGCGCCGCCCAATCGGCTGCGCACCTCCGCGCCGAACGCGGCGAAGATGTCTCGCGACACGGCGTCGCTGCCGAAATCGTACTCCGGATGCCATTGCACCCCGACCGTCAGCGCCCGGGAGTTCGGCAAGCGGACCGCCTCGATCGTGCCGTCCGGCGCCGTCGCCTCGACCGCCAGGCCGGGGGCGAGCCGGTCGATGCCCTGGTTGTGCAAGGAGTTCACGGCGATCCGCTCGGCCTGCGCGACCCGGAGCAGCCAACTCCCGGGGACGACCGCAAGCCCGTGCGCCTTGCCAATGCGTATCCGCGGGTCCGGGTGCAGCGGAGTGGAGTGGTCGAGGCGGCCCGGCAGATCCTGCAAGCGTTGGTGCAGGCTGCCGCCCAGGGCGACGGTCAATGCCGGCAAGCCGCGGCAGAGCGCCAGCACCGGCACCCCGGCCGCAACGGCAGCGCGGATCAGGCGCATGGTGACGGCGTCCCTTTGCGCGTCTTCGGGCGTGCCCTCCGCATGGGGCGGGCCACCGTACAACGCGGGACGCACGTTGGACCGGCTGCCGGTCAGGATGATGCCGTCAAGCCGGGCGAGAAGCGTGTCAATATCGGCAGCGTCGCCGTTCGCGGGCACCAGCACCGGCACCGCGCCCATGACCTGATCGACCGCACGGACATAGGTATCGGACGCCGCGTGGTTCGGCGTGCCATACAGGCCAAACGCTTTCGTGCAGCAGGAGATTCCAACCAGCGGCTTCATCGCGCGATCATGCCGCGTTGACCCAGCCAAATGAAGGACAATCTAGCCACCGCCGCCGTTGTTCTGGAAGAACTTGGGATCGATGAACTCAAAAAGACTTTGCTTGAACGTCCCGCCCAG
>CAXTUO010000090.1:0-7684 GCA_964247175.1 uncultured Acetobacteraceae bacterium
ACCGCGTGTTCTTCGGCTACGAGCCGGGCCGCCCGGTGCTGCGGGACATCAGCCTCGACATCCGCGCGGGCGAGACGGTGGCGCTGGTCGGGCCGTCCGGCGCCGGCAAGACGACGCTCTGCTCCCTGCTGCCCCGCTTCTACGAGGTGGAGGCGGGCGCGATCACGGTGGACGGCATCGACATCCGCGTCATGACCCGGTCCTCGCTCCGCCGGCAGATCGGCATCGTGCAGCAGGACGTGTTCCTGTTCGCCGGGTCCTTGCGGGACAACATCGCCTATGGCCGGCTCGGCGCGGATGCCGCCGCGGTCCGCGACGCCGCGCATCGCGCCAGGCTCGGCGACCTGATCGACAGCCTGCCGGAGGGCCTCGACACGGTGATCGGGGAGCGCGGGGTGAAACTGTCCGGCGGGCAGAAGCAGCGGCTCGCCATCGCCCGCATCTTCCTGAAGAACCCGCCGCTGCTGATCCTGGACGAGGCGACCTCCGCGCTGGACAGCGAAACCGAGCGCGCCATCCAGCAGGCGCTCGCCGAGCTGTCCGCGGGCCGCACCACCCTGGTCATCGCCCACCGCCTGGCGACCATCCGCGGTGCCGACCGCATCGTGGTCGTCACCGAGGCCGGCATCGCCGAGCAGGGGTCGCACGACCAGCTCATGGCGGCGCGCGGCGCCTACTGGCGGCTGCACGACGCGCAGTTCGGCACCCTGGCCGCCGAGTGACCCCGGACGCCGCCCAAGCCTTCATCCAGACCCACACCGCGCTGTCCAGCGCCCCGCTGGTGCCCGAGATCGCGCTACACCTTGCCACGGAGATCACGCCGATCTGGCAGGCCAGCGAAACCTGGCTGCAGCAAAAGAACATCGAGCCGCCATTCTGGGCCTTCGCCTGGCCCGGCGGGCAGGCGCTGGCCCGGCATGCGCTCGACCATCCGGCGCCGGTCCGCGGACGCCGGGTGCTCGACTTCGCCGCCGGGTGCGGCGTCGCCGCCATTGCCTGCGCCATGGCAGGCGCGGCATTGGTAGAAGCCGCGGAGATCGACCCGCTCGCCACCGCGGCCACGCTCCTCAACGCGCGGGCCAACGGCGTCGCGGTCCAGGCGCAGACTGGCGACGTGGTGGGCCAGCACTGCCGCTGGGACCTGATCCTCTGCGGCGATGTGTGCTACGAGGCGCCGATGACCCGGCACATCCTGCCCTGGCTCCGCCAGATGGCGGCTTCGTGCGAGGTCTGGGTCGCCGACCCCGGACGCGCCTACCTGCCCCAGGACGGCCTCATGCCGCTGGGCGAGTACGCCGTGCCGACCTCCCTCGAACTGGAGGACCGCGCCCTGCGGCCTACCCGGCTTTACCGGTTGTTGAACTGCTGATTGTTGAACGGCTGGTATTGCCCCGGCGCGCGCGGCGCACGGTCCTCGTCATAAGCCCGGTCCGGGTCGCCGCGCCGGCGGCCCTGGCCGCGTTCATAGGGCTGCTGGTCGTCGCCCTGCACCCTGTTCTCGCCGCCCCGCCGCTGCGCCTGTAGCGCGTCGCGCCGGCCCTGCTCATAGATCGCGCGGTCCCGGTCCGATTGGCCCTGGTTGGGCTGCTGCTGTTGCTGCTGCCCCGGCAGGACCTGCTGCAGCAGCCGCCCGGCGTCGTTCAGGCTTTGCGCCGCCGCCGGTCCCGCCAACGCCGCGCCGAACGCCGCCACTGCCGTCCATAGCTTGCGCATCAGATTCTCCCCCTTGTCCTGGGGCAACGCCGCCGGGCGCCCCTGGGTTCGCCCGGCGTTTCGGCGCGTCAGCAGCCCACCCGTCTTCCTCGGTGTCCAGGGCTAACGCCGCAAAGGCTGCCCCTCGTCGAGGCCGCTTTCCCGCCGGCGATACAACTCCGCCTGGCTGAGGCCCTGCTCGCGGGCCACGCGCTCGCGCTCCGCGTCGCTTTGCACGGGCTTGCTTTGGGCCGCCTGATGCTGCGGCAGGACCGGCGGTGCCGGCTGCCGCGCCGTGCTGCCCGCGCTTTGAGCCGCCGCCGGTCCCGCCAGCGCCGCGCCGACCGCCGCCATTGCCAAGAACTTGCGCATGGAACCCTCCTTGTTGCGCTTTCGCAACGCAAAAGGCGCCCGCGGGTTCGCCCAGCCTCAGCGCATCATCGCCTCAGCGCGCCATCATCACCGGCAGCGCCGCGTTCTCCAGCACGTGCCGGGTGACGCCGCCCAGGATCAGTTGCCGCAGCCGCGAATGGCTGTAGGCGCCCATCGCCAGCAGGTCCGCGCCGAACTCCCGCGCCGCCGCCAGCATGCCGCGCCCCACGTCGCGGTCCATCGGGCGGAACTGCGCGATCTCCGGGCGGATGCCGTGCAGCGCGAGGTAGCCGAGCAGGTCCGCCGCCCCCGGCCCGCGCCGCTGGTACTCGTCGGCCGACAGCACCCGCACCGCCTCCGCCCGCTGCATCCAGGGGATCGCGGATTGCACGGCGGCGGCGCTTTCCGCCGTGCCGTTCCAGGCGACGCAGATGCGGGTGCCGATGGTTTGCCCGGCCTGCTGCGGCGCGATCAGCACCGGGCGCCCGCTGTCGAACAGCACGGCGTGCAGCGCGTCGCTGCTGGACACGTCGTCCCCGGCCTCCGGATGCGGCACCACGGTGAGGTCGGCGAGGCGCGCGAGCTGCGCGACCAAGTCCTCCTCCCGCCCGGTGACGCTGGCGAAGTTGGCGGTGGCGCCGCGGCTGAGGGGCTCGGCGACGGTGACGCCATGGGCGGCGACGAAGCGGTCGAACATCGCGCGTACGGCGTTGGAGCGGTCGGTGCTCTCCTTTTCCGTGGCCGACATCATCTCCTCGATCATCGCGCCCGACAGGCCCTCCCCGGCCAGCGGCGCCACGTCCCGGCTATCGACGCGGACATGCAGCGCCGTCAGGTGCGCGTCCCACATCCGCGCGACCGTCAGCGCCGTGGTCAACGCGGCTTCCCCGGCGGCGGTGCCGGTGAGCGGCAGCAGCAGCTTGCGGATCGGCATGGCGTTCCCTCCTCCGTGTCTGGGCCATTGCGGGGACGCTATCACACTTTTCCGAGGCGCAACGGGGGCGGTTTTGTACGCTGGTCCGGCAGCACGAAGCGCCGCACGATCTGCGTGCCGCTGCGCCAGCACACGAGAATGCCCCTCAAGGTGTGCGGCATCTTACACGGCCTTGCCCGCAGCATCGCCAAGGCAGCGGGCTGGACATGATCGGAAGGACAGGCAGCGTGCGCTACTTCGCTCTCATCGACGGCAAGCCCGGCGCGTATGGCGCGGTGTTCCCCGACCTGCCGGGTTGCACGGCCATGGGCGACACCCTGGACCAAGCGGTTGCAGAAGCGTCGGCGGCGCTTGCGGACTGGATCAGTACAGTTGAAGGCAATGGCGGTGCCGTCCCGCCCGCCAGATCAGCGGAAGCACTCTGCCGTGACTCAGAGGTGACCGATGCCCTGGCAGAGGGGGCGTGCCTGGTTGCACTGCTGCTCGTACGCGCCACAGGGAAGTCTGTGCGCCCCAACCTGTCACTTGACGAGGGCGCCTTGTCGCCGCGATTGACGCCGCGGCCCGCAGCAGGGGCGTGACGCGGTCTGGCATGGTGTCCATCATCATGCGCCAGCACCTGCATGAGATGGGATAGCGCATCGGGCGTTGCTTCCCTGTTCGTTGCGTGAAGGTCTGAGATGCCGCCCACGCACCCAACGCTTCCTGGACGGCCCCCGGCATGACGGAACTCCGCACCCTGCGCCTGCTGCTGCGCCCCTGGCGCGACACGGACCTCGCGCCTTTTGCCGCCCTGAACGCCGATCCCGAGGTGCGCCGCTGGTTCGCGGGCACGCTGACCCGCAGCGAAAGCGACGCCCAGGCCGCTCAGATCCAAGAGCACATCGCGACGCACGGGTTCGGCTTCTGGGCCGTGGAAGCGCCCGGGACCGCGCCGTTCATCGGCTTCGTGGGCTTGAAGCACGTTTCCTTCGCCGCCCCCTTCGCCCCGGCCGTGGAAATCGGCTGGCGGCTGGCGCGGGCGCATTGGGGCCAGGGCTACGCCACGGAAGCGGCCCGCACCGCGCTCTCCTACGCTTTCGGGCCGCTGGACCTGCCGGAGGTCGTGAGCTTCGCCGTGCCCGGCAACCTCCAATCGCGCCGGGTCATGGAGCGGATCGGCATGAAGCGCGATCCGGAGGGCAGCTTCGACTATCCCGTCTTGCCCGAAGGCCACCCGTTCCGGCGCATGGTGCTTTATCGCGCGGTGCAAGGCGCGCGGCGTCCGGGCGCCTGACCCGCCTTCACGGATACAGCGCCCCCACGCTCCACCCCTCCCCCGCCCGGGTGTAAACCCGGCGGTCATGCAGGCGGAACGGCATGTCCTGCCAGAACTCGATCGACGCCGGCTGCACCCGGAAGCCGGACCAATGCGGCGGGCGCGGAATCGTGTCGCCGGGGTAGCGCGCGTCCAGCTCCGCCACCCGCCGTTCCAGCTCGGCCCGCGACGGCAGCGGGCGCGACTGGTCGGACGCCAACGCCCCCAGGCGCGAGATGCGGGCACGGGTGTTGAAATAGGCGTCGGCCTCGGCTTCCGTCACCGTTTCCACCGTCCCCTCCACGCGCACTTGGCGCTGCAGGCTCTTCCAATGGAACAGCAGCGCCGCGTTCGGGTTGGCGAGCAGTTCCCGGCCCTTGCGCCCTTCATGGTTGGTGTAGAACACGAAGCCCCGGGCGTCGAAGTCCTTGAGCAGCACGATCCGCGCCGACGGCCTGCCATCCCGGCTGCAGGTGGCCACCGTCATGGCGTTCGGGTCGTTCGGCTCCGTGCGCCCCGCCTCGTCGAGCCAGGCCTGGAACAGCCGGAACGGGTCGGCGGCCTCCGGGATGCCGCGGGTCTGGATGGAAGGGAGCGGGGTGTCGGGCATGGCGGAAACTCCGGGTTTGCGTGCACGGTGCGGATGTTGGGTCCGCGCCGCCCAGAGCCAGCCCCACAACCAGGGCCACCCTCATAAGTTGCCCCGGGGCTTCCCCCCCGCCCCGGCATGTGCCACCACCGCCCACCCCCCACGACGCAGCGAGGCTTTCCCATGCCGGATGCCAGCCCGATCCCCCAAGGCACCCTGATGCGGGGCAAGCGCGGCGTCGTCATGGGGGTGGCGAACGACCGCTCCATCGCCTGGGGCATCGCCGCGGCCTGCGCGGCGCAAGGGGCGGAACTCGCTTTCACCTATCAGGGCGACGCGCTGGGCAAGCGGGTGCGCCCCCTGGCCGAAAGCGTCGGAAGCGCGCTCACCGTGCCCTGCGACGTGGCGGACGACGCTAGCATCGACGCCGCCTTCGCCGCCATCGCCGAGGCCTGGTGCCACGACGGCCCGGGCATCGACTTCCTGGTGCACGCCATCGGCTGGGCGGACAAGGCGTACCTGCGGGGCAAGTACCTCGACACCCCGCGCCAGGCGTTCCTGGTCGCCATGGACATTTCCTGCTTCTCCTTCACCGCCGTGGCGCAGCGCGCGGTGCCCCTCATGCGGCCCGGCGGTTCCCTGCTGACGCTCACCTACCTGGGCGCCGAGCGCGTCATGCCGCACTACAACGTGATGGGGGTGGCCAAGGCGGCGCTGGAGTCCTCCGTGCGCTACCTGGCGGCGGATCTCGGCAGCCAGGGCCTCCGGGTCAACGCGCTGTCCGCCGGGCCGATGAAGACCCTGGCCGCCAGCGGCATCGGCGACTTCCGCTACATCCTGCGCTGGAACCAGTACAACTCGCCCTTGGAGCGCAACGTGTCGCTGGAGGAGGTCGGGGGCGCCGGGCTGTACCTGCTCAGCCCGCTGTCCTCTGGCGTGACCGGCGAGGTGCACCATGTCGATAGCGGCTACCACGTCGTGGGCATGAAAAACCCGGCGGCGCCCGACATCAACGTGGTGGCCAGCGATCCCTGAGCCGCCTGAGGACCCGAAGCCCGCCCGATGAGCCACAACACCTTCGGCCACCTGTTCCGCGTCACCACCTGGGGGGAAAGCCACGGACCCGCCATCGGCTGCGTCGTCGATGGCTGCCCGCCGCGCCTGCCGTTGACGGAGGCCGATATTCAGCCCTGGCTCGACCGCCGGCGCCCGGGCCAGTCGCGCTACACCACCCAGCGGCAGGAGCCGGACGAGGTCCGCATCCTGTCGGGCACCATGGACGGCCTGACCACCGGCACGCCGATCGCGCTGGAAATCCAGAACGTCGATCAGCGCAGCCGCGACTACGGCGACATCGCGCAGCAGTTCCGTCCCGGCCATGCCGACCTCGCCTATGAGCTGAAATACGGCATCCGCGACCATCGCGGCGGCGGGCGCAGCAGCGCGCGGGAAACCGCGATGCGCGTCGCCGCCGGGGCGATTGCCCGCATCGTGCTCGGGGAGCGGGTGCGGGTGCGCGGCGCCATGGTGCAGATGGGCGCCCATGCCATCGACCGCGCCCGCTGGGATTGGGATGCGGTGCACCAGAACCCGCTGTTCTGCCCGGACCCGGTGGCGGCCGCGGCCTGGGAAGAGGAGTTGGCGGCGATCCGCAAGTCCGGTTCCAGCGTGGGCGCGGTGATCGAGGTGGTGGCGGACGGCGTGCCGCCCGGCCTCGGCGCGCCCATCTACGGCAAGCTCGACGCGGACATCGCGGCGGCGCTGATGGGCATCAATGCGGTGAAGGGAGTGGAGATCGGCGACGGATTCGCCGCGGCGGCCCTGGAAGGCGAGGGCAACGCGGACGAGATGCGGATGCAGGATGGGACCGTGCAGTTCGGCTCCAACCACTCGGGCGGCGTCTTGGGCGGCATCTCGACCGGGCAGCCGGTGGTGGCGCGCTTCGCGGTGAAGCCGACCAGTTCGATCCTGGTGCCGCGCCGGGCGGTGGACCGGGCGGGGCGGGAGGTGGAAGTGGTGACGCGGGGCCGGCACGACCCTTGCGTCGGCATCCGCGCCGTGCCGGTGGGCGAGGCGATGCTGGCCTGCGTGCTGGCGGACCACCTGCTGCGCCACCGTGCGCAGGTGCCGGACGCGCCGGAGGTGGCACGCCTCCCGCGCAACTAGTCGTGGGGTTGCGGCATGGTCGTCCTGGTCTATTGCGCGCCATCGGCAGCGGTGGCAGGGATGGGTGAGCGATGCAGCCGTATCCTGACCCCATCAATCCTGCGGCGCTCAATGCATTCATCGAGTGCATTGGCGCGCGCCCGTGGCGGGACCGGCTCGAAACCCTGCGATCCGGCGCCTCCGCGCCGACGCGGATCGGGCGGCAGCAGGCGCAGCGCCACTGCATCGAGTTCACGATCGAGCGATTGCGCCGCGGTTCGCTGAACCGCGCGCCGAGCGTGGCCGAGCGCTGGATCGCCAGCCTCGCCGCCGCGGCCGTCGCCTTGTTCATGTCCTTGCCGAACGAGGGCCGGGTGCGGTTTGTCGCCATGCTGCGTGCCTCGCTGGCAGACGACGCCTGCCTGGTGCCGCCCTTCCACCTGCTGCGCACTGCGGAGCTGCAGCGGTCCCGCGGCTTCGACGTGGCGTTTGCCGGGCTGGAGGACGCGGCGCCGTTCGACCTGCTGCTGCGCCGCGACGGGACGGAGGCGGAGGTCGTTTGCGACGTGATCTCCGCCGAGGAAGGCCGCGGCGTGCACCGGGGCGCGTGGTTCAGCCTGGTGGACCGCATCGACCCCGAGCTGCAAACCTGGCT
>CAXTUO010000090.1:7784-9316 GCA_964247175.1 uncultured Acetobacteraceae bacterium
GGGGCGCGTGGTTCAGCCTG
Organism: uncultured Acetobacteraceae bacterium; assembly: GCA_964247175.1. Lineage (GTDB taxonomy): Bacteria > Pseudomonadota > Alphaproteobacteria > Acetobacterales > Acetobacteraceae > CAHJXG01. The sequence continues at coordinate 7,805 of CAXTUO010000090.1, forward strand.
GTGGACCGCATCGACCCCGAGCTGCAAACCTGGCTTTGCACGCATCCAGGTCGTTACATTCTTAAAATGACCTTGCCCCGGGGCCTGCGGGACTCGGAAGGCGACGGGCTGCTCGCCGCCCTGCATGCGCGGATCACCGCGATGCTCGAACAGTCGCGCCGGGCCGACCATGACGAGGCCGCCGTGCTGCGGCTCGACCCGCTGATGCTGGCGGCGGCGCAGGCGGACGAACTGGGCCTGATGCCCCGGCTGCGCCGGGAGTTCGGGCCGGAGGCGCATCTGTCGGTCACGGCGGCCGGCGGCGGGGTGTTCGTCATGGCCGCCCGCGCCGGGCAGGAGGACGAGGTCGCGGCCGCCATCCGCCGCCGCCTGTCCGTCATCGCCCCCGCCCGCCTTTCCGGCAAGCGGCCTGGCATCCTCGCCATGTTCATCGAGGACACCGACCGCCCGGAATGGCGCAGCCTGCGCGACAAGCTCGAACTGGAAGGGGAAACGCGCAAGTTCATGACCCAGCCGGAAGCCCGCCGCGTCGTCGCCGTCACCTGCTCCTCCCGCCTGGAGCTGTTCGGCCTGCCCGAACCCGACAGCGCGCCGGGCGGCGAACTGCGCTTCCGCAACCCGGCCCACCCCGCCGCCAAGGCGCCCGCCTTGGCGCCCGCGGTGCTGTCGTCCATGTGATATCGTGTTTTTGAGACAAACAGCGAACTGCCACAGGGCTGCCACGTTTGTGCGCCAACATGGCTCCATCGGAACAAGGAACCGCCGCGTGACGGAGTGCGAAGAAGCATCGAAGCTGGCCGAGCTGGACCGCATCCTGAATGACCCCGACGTGCCCATGGAGCCGGCGCGGGTCTGGGCGCTGCTGGCCGAGATTTCCCGGCAGCCGGCCGTCCTCGCGGATTAAGCCCGTTCCGCCGCGAGGAGGAACTCGCGGTTCCCTTCCGGACCGGTGATCGGGCTGGCCTCGATCCCCAGCACCCGCCAGCCCGGCAACCCCGCCCACCAGTCCCGCACCCGGGCGCACACCGCCCGGTGCACAGCGGCGTCCCGCACCACGCCCTTTGACCCCACCTGGCCCGGCCCGGCCTCGAACTGCGGTTTTATCAATGCCACCGCCCAAGCGCCCGGCGCGCACAACGCGAGCGGCGCGGGCAGCAAGGTCTGCAGGCCGATGAACGCCGCGTCGCATACCAGCGCCCCCACTGGCTCCGGCACCTGCTCCGCCGTCAGGTAGCGGGCGTTGGTCCGCTCATGCACCACCACCCGCGCGTCGCTCCGCAGCCGCCAGGCGAGCTGGCCGTGCCCTACATCGACCGCATAGACCCGGGTCGCCCCGTGGTGCAGCAACACGTCGGTGAACCCTCCGGTGCTTGCCCCCACGTCCAGCGCCACCCGCCCCACGGCGTTCAGCCCGAAATGCCGGATCGCGTGGTCGAGCTTCAGCCCGCCGCGCGACACCCAGGGGTGGTCCTGCCCCCGCACCTCCAGCGCCGCGTCCTCCGGCAGGCCGTC
>CAXTUO010000091.1:0-9264 GCA_964247175.1 uncultured Acetobacteraceae bacterium
GCGAGGGCGTGGTGCGGGCGGTGCCCGTCACCGGCAAGTTCGACCACAACGCCGATGCGGAGGAGCTGGGCAGCACCGTCGTGCACAGCGCGCACATGACCGGCGGCTTCCGCAAGCTTTTGCAGCAGCAGGTGCCCACGGCCGCGGCGGTCGCCAAGGAGGCGATGCAGCGCCGGGCCGAGGCGGCGACGGAAGCCAGCCTCGGCTGGGCCGACGTCCTGGCCCTCGACCTCACGGCAGACCAGCCGGACGCGCCGGAGGCGACAAGGGCGATCAAGCGGTTCGGCCTGGAAGCGGTGCTGGCCCGCATGCACTTCGCGCAATGGTTCGGCGAGGCCGTGGTCGAATGCCGCTACGGCGAGCCGCGGGCGGTCCCGGTCAGGGTGGCGTATCTGGAGAACATCGCCGCGACCTGGTCGCTGGACGGCACCCTGACGCTCAGCCTGGCGAACGAGGAGTTCTGGGGTGGCCCGTTCGGGCGCTGCAGCTTCGCGCTGCTGCTGCACGAGCTGGCGCACCACGAGGCGTTCCACCATGGCCGCAGCTTCCCTCGGGAGGTCGAGGCCTATGCGGGCGCGGCGGCTGAGGTCATGCTGGCCCGCGGCGACGAGGCGAGGCGCATGTTCCCGCGCCTCCTGGCAAGCCGTCCCGGCGAGGAGATCGCAGCCTTGTCGGAGCCCGTGCCCGACAGTCCGCGCCAAGACGGAATGGACAAGGCGCACCAGTCCCGGCCATCCTGGGTGCGCAGGCTGCGAGAGATGGTGCAGGGCGGGCGGCACGGCGGGGATCAGCAGGGATGTCCGCCGTGACTTGGCAACCGGGGACACTGCACCGGCAGGGACATTGCGGCTGGGAGTGCGCCTCATGGCCATGGTGCGTCGGACAGGCCGGCATGACGACCGCAGGTGACCCGTTTCCGAGAAGGCCGGGCGATGCCATGCCGTCCGCCCTGCAGGCATGACGCCTACCCGCAAGTCTCTCCGGCTGGGCCGGTTCAGGGCGGTCGCGCGGAACATTCTCATGAGCGACCGCGAGGCGAGGCGGCTGCGCATGGCGGCCGACACCGGCGGCTCGATCGCCCGTGCGATGGAGCGCGCCTACCAGGAAGGCCTCAAGGATGCCGAGGCCGGCCCTGAGCTGCCGGCGGCGCAGCCCCGCGCGCTGCAATGGGCGGAGATCCCGCGCCGGGCCGCCGACCTGCTTGAGGCCGCCCTGCCGGGTTGCGAATACGACCATGCGGCCAGGACGGCGACCCTCGACCTGGCCCGGGAGACAGGATTGTTCGTGGCGGTCGGGACCGGGCCGGACGTCCGCTACCGCGTCGTCAGGGTGGGGCCACGCTGGAAGGACCGGGTTTATGTGCAGGAACAGACCTACAGCCCGCGGTTCTTCCAGATCCTGTTGCGGATGGAGCTCGTTACCGCCGGCACGCTGCCCGATGGCCAGGGAACGCTGTTGCCCACGCCTGCGGCCATCTCCGCCTTCATCGACGAAACCGAACGGCTGGCAAGGAAGGCCGGCTACCGCTTCAAGCTGGTCCTGCCGCCCTAGCGGATTGGCACCCACCAGAGCGCCCGTCGCGGCTGCTTGCCGGGCCGGCTCGTCCTGGCTACCGTAAAGATGGCATGCCTGGACGCCGCTCCCGCCACGGAAAGCCTCTAGGGGCACCAGGACGTGACAGGTTGATCTCCCCCCTGGTTCCAATGGCCGCGGGGACGCGCGGGCGCCTCCACTTGGCCGCAGGAACCCCACGATGTTTACCTCGCTCGACGCGGCCCGCAGCGCCGCGAAGCGCCTTAAGGCTGCAACGGACGGCATGGGACGGCCGCAGAAGCTGACGCGCTGCCAGGCGATCGTCGCGGTCGCCTGCGGCTTCAACGGATGGCAGCACCTGGCCAAGACCCTCGGCACCCCGCACGAGCCGGGCGACGCCAGGGACAAGGACCGGGCGCTGCGCCGCTTCGACGAGACGATGCGCCCTCTCCTTCCGGCCACGCCCGCATCCGACATCCCCGGCCTGTTCTCCGCGACCTTCGGGCACGGCACAGGCGCCGGCTCACCCGGCCTGGACGCCCGCCTGTCCGCCGCGGTGCGCGAGCTGCCCCCCTCGCCCGGGTTCGGCCACGGATTGTCGGTGTTCGGCTTCGACAGCCCGGCCCGCGAGGATGGCCGCATCCGGACCAGCTCCATGCCGCTGGCCGCACAGGACCCAGCCCAGGGCACCGTGGAGCTGGAGGTTGCCACCGCGGACGGGACGGAGGACACGCCCATGCCGGTGCGCGAGGTGCGTGCCTGGCTGCGCCGCGACGGGCAGACGGTCGGCTTCGCGCAGGCGACGCTCTACCTGCCGCGTGGCCGGGGCGGCGTGTCGCTCGACGACGCCACCGAGATCGCCGACATGGTGTCCGACGCCGACGTTTGGGCGGTGCGGAACCTGGGGCGGTCGGAAGGGCGCGACGTCTTCCGCTCCGGCGTGGCGATGCTGTGGTGGTGGGAGATGGCGCCGTCGGACCGCGGGCGCGGCGCCGGCACCGCGTTCCTCCGGACGGTCGCGGCCGACCTGAAGCGTCGGCACCGCGGGCTGGGCATCCTGGCGCTCGATCCCGATTGCCCGAACGGCAAGCCCGACTTTGCATCCTTGGAGGGCGGCGCGGCCCTCCTGCCGGTTGCCCGCCGCAGGTTCCGGTCGCACGTGGCGTCCTTGGACCTCGCCGGGTGCCTCGGTCCCCGAGGTCGCCTGGCGCTGTTCGACAATGCGCGCCGGGGAGGCCCCATGGAGACCATGATGGCCGTAGGCGCTGTGGCGTCGGGCGGGAAGGCCGCCGAAGGGTTGCGCGGCGAGGAGGAGCTTATGGCGAGCCACGCGCGCAGCATCAGCAACTATGCGGCGCAGTTCCGGCCAGGTGCGATGCCGCAGCCGGCCTCCAGGACGAAGCCGCTGCAGGCGGGCGAGTTCCCGGAAGGCTGGTCGCCGTTCTCGGTCGCCATGGGAGGCCAGGTCGATCCCTACCCGCGGATCGCCGCCCACCTGCCCCGCGAGGTGCGGGAGATCGTCCTTGTCATGGAGCCGCCCGACCTGGCGTTCCGCGGGCTGGCCGGCGGCCCCGTGGTGCGGTCGATGCACCTCACGTTCGAGAACGGCGCCACGCTCGGCATGGGGCGGGACTGGTTCGACCCGATGGGCGTCCCCGCTTCGACGATCCAGGCGCTGAACCAGGAGTGCCCTATGGCGCCCGAGGCGCCATCCTGGCCGAAAGGCGAACTGATGGCCGTGCTGTCCGCCAACTTGCGGCTGATGGTGAGCAACCGCCCGGCCGCGGCGGCGCCGGTTCCCTGCCTCGCCGTCGCGACCCTCGATCTCGGCCGGCCGATGGCCTGCGAGGCGCACGTCATCGGCTGGCCCGGCGCCAAGCAAGGGGCTGCCTTCATGCGGGACCTGGCGGCAGCGTTCGAGCGCCAGCAGGCGGCGGCACTCCTGGCGACCTACCGCCTCGCCCGAAGCGTGCTGTCCGAGGGGCACATGAAGCGGGAGATGTACCACGAGGTCTGTCACGGCGAGCGGGTGCTGCGCCAGCGCTTCCACGCGACGCCCTGGGAAAACCCGTCGTCGCTCACGTTCCAGTCGATCGGGGGCAAGTTGTCGCCCACCCAGCCTTATGGGAGCTGCGCCGCCCATGAGAGCTTCGGCGACCGGCTCAGTTCCACGGTGGCAGCGTTCATGCGGCAGGCGGTCGAGGAGACCTTGATGGCCCACCCTGGGATCGCGACGGAGCTGGGGCGCAGCCTTGGCCCCCGGGACGGCATTCCCAGCCCCGTGGAAGCCGCCGTGTTCCTGCCGGGCGTCTGGGCGAGATGGGCGGATGCCGTGGACGTCGTGGTCAGCGCGGTGCAAGGCGAGCTGCTGACGAAGTTGGCGTCGCTGGCCGACAAGGGAGGATAGGCTCGGAACGAGCTGGCAGGATGAGGGCCCCAGGGAGCACCCAGGTGGAAGATCCACGTGGAGATCCCCGTCGGTCTCGCAGCGTTCTGGTCACGGAACAGAGTTGCCGGACGTTCTCCCCCGAACGGACAGCTTCGCATGTCGCTACCTTCTCGCGGCGGGTTTGGCGCGGACTGGTCCTTGCAAACCGTGCTTCTCGAAGAAGTCCTCGATTGCGCTTATTATGATGTCGTGAGGCCGGACCTTGTTCCGATGTCCGCTCTGCTCCAGGGCGTAGCGCGCTATCGTCTTGTGGGCTGCAGGGTGGAGATAGACGACATACTGCTGGGCAATGTCGCGCAGCAACTCGGATGCCGGTTCCTGCCGTCCCATCTCCGACGCAGGCTCCGGCTTGGCTGACGGTTCAGCACTGGCATCCTGTGATCCTAGTATAAGTTTATCGTAGGATATTGGCGCTTTGCGGGCCATCAGACGAACCGTTCCTTCTTGAGCCAGGCGAAAACCTTATGGAGCTCCTGAGCCCCCTTCCCTTCCGGCTCCCACTCAGATGCCGTGAGCCCTCCGGCGCTCGCGTATGGATGCGCAACAAGCTGGCTGATGGCCTGCGGCGCAATCGGCAAGCCAAAGGTTGCCAAAGCGCTCCGGGCGAGGTTCAAGGATGAAGCTCGGGTCGGCGTGCGGTTGAGGATGATCCCCGATGTCTTGCCGAGCTTCCTCAGCATGTCGACCAGGACGCTCACTTGTTCGAGGTCGTCCGGGAACACGCCCGACACGATGATGGCCGCGTCGGCCTGAGCCACGGCTATGTTGATGATCGGCTGCACATTTGGCGGCGTGTCGATCACGACCAGGTCGGCGCCCAGCTTCCGGAGCGCCTCAAGATGCTTTTCTATCGGCCCATCGCGGGTGGAGAGGATTGTTGGCGCGGCGTGCGGCCTGCGCTTGCCCCACATCGTCACTGTCCCCTGTTCGTCGGCGTCGATCAGGCCGACTTTTTGCTTCGCGAGGAGGGCCTCGACCGCGATGGCCCGCGCGCACGTGCTTTTCCCAGTCCCTCCCTTGCGGGACAGCAAACTCAGCACTCGCATATCGTCATGCCATGATGCTCCTATATAGCCATACTAGCTTGCGCAGGCTTTCTGGCGCAAGGATGTCATCTTAATCGTATGAGCGCATACTAGTATGAGATGATTGGTGGGTGCATGGACGGGAATGTTATGCGGCAGTCTCCTGGGTATGATGGTCAGGGGCCGTGCACGAAAAGCTCTGAGTTGAACCAGACTGTGCGAGCTTAGCCGACAGGGCGTCATTTATACTCCGCAGGTGCGCGTTTTCTCAACCAAGATGATCGCGCCACACCAAGCTGAGCTGCATGGGCGATCTCATGCGTGATCCCTGGCATGACGGTCCGCGCGCATGTGCCGTTACCGGCCTTCCCTCTACGGGAGGACCAATTCAGTGCTCGCATACCGTCACGCCATGATGCCATGATGCAACCATACTAGTATATGTAGGCTTTGGCATAAGGATGTTGGATCAATCTTATGATGGCATACTAGTATGATATGATGAATGGCTGCATGATCAGAGACATTTTGCGGCAGCCCCGTAGGTATGGCGGTCCGAGGTCATCAGCGCTCCGGCATGAGATTGCCGGTGATGGGCGCCAAAGGGGGTAGACAGCCCCCCCCCGGCGGCATCGAAGGCGGGTGCGAGGCGCCTGCCCTATGCCGGAGGATTGCTGCCAAGACCGTATCGTGCGTGCGACAGCCATGGCTGGCGGCGATGGGTGGTCCGGCGAGGTTCGTTTGGTGGGCCGCGTCGAACGGTAGGCCGGGCAGCCAAGCCATCCTTTTGGGCGGGCAAACATCGCCGACAGCCCTTGAAGCAGGAAGGCCGACGCACGGCGGGCAGGGCGACCTTCCTGTTTTTCCTCGGCGCGACGCAATGAACGGGCGTCCGGCAGAAAGCTGGGAGCGGGGGTTTGAAGCGGCAACGGGTCTGCTCGTGGCGCACGCAGGCGTGCATGGGACCATGGATAAGGGCGGCCGGGATGGCGCCAAACCCTTTGCGTGGAGGCACTCCAACAATTCCTGAACGAACGCAGGATTTCTTGCCCGGCATTCAGTGTCGTTCCGCAGGGAAGCCAATGGCCTGGTACTGGAACGTTCCATGCGGTTGCGACGCCCCGTTGAAAGCGGCCCGGGTCGCCCCGCTGTCGGCCGGGCGAAGAAAGCGAGGCCATCGCCCCTTGCGTTGCAAGTTCCTGTTATGTTCCTATGCGGGAACGTCAGGGTGAAGCATGTCGCAAAGTTCTCCGGTCCGTACGCTTGCAGGCCTTGGTTTGCGAACTCCGGAGCAAACGGGCAATTGGGCATTGCCCGTGCGCCGATCCCGCGCCGTCCCAAGCAGGGGCGAGCCTCAGCCATGCGTCCAGACTGCAGGGACATGCCGCCGCATGGAGCAGTCCTGCCTGCCGGACGCGGCGGTCGGGAGAAGCTGGCGTGTCGTAGAGACGACCGGCGCAACGCTTCCCATCCTGCACGCTTCCTGCCTCAAGGCGGCGTAGGCATGGCGCGCGATTACGACGGCAGCAACACCACGGGGTTCGTCAGCCCGGCCGGCGACAGCCTGGAAGGTCCGATCGACCTGTCGGAGATCCTCGACCTGCGCCGGCCGCACCGCTACCCCGTCCGGGTCAAGGGCGACGCCCTGGCCGAGCGCGGCATCCAGCACGGTGACATCCTGATCGCCGACGCGGCGGCGACGCCGGCGGCCGGGCGCGTGGTGATCGCCATGATCCATGGCGACGTGCTCGTGTGTCAGCTCGCCTACCGCCACGGCCAATGGTGGCTGCGGCCGTCGGGGGCCGGCAAGGAGCCGCTGCCCGTGATGGACGAGGCGGAGATCTGGGCGGTGGTGGCCGCTCTGGTCCGGACCAAGATCTGATCCTGCCCAGAGATCCCGGATAGCCGCGGAATGAGAAACTCAGAGTTCCTCTCAGTATTTCATGGCGGTTCCTCATCTAATCTTAGACCGTCGGCAAAGATCTGAGCCGATGCGCATCTACGGGCTGATCGACGGCAACTCGTTCTATTCTTCCTGCGAAACAGCGTTCGACCCTGCGTTGGTTGGCTTGCCGGTCGTGGTGCTGTCCAACAACGACAGTTGCGCAATCGCAAGAAATGCCCCGGCCAAAAAGCTTGGGGTCAAGATGGGGGACCCTTTCCATCTTGTCCGCAACAAGCGCGAGATGCAAGGAGTGCGTTGGTTCTCCAGTAATTTTGCCTTGTATGGGGACATTTCGCGACGGGTTTATCAAGTCATTGCCGAACGTGTGCCTCGTGCCGAGCCGTACTCGATAGACGAGACATTCCTTGACTTGGCTGGGCTTCCAGGCAACTTGTACGAGCGTTGCAAGCAGTTGCGTGCCGACGTTCTACGTATTGCAAAAATACCAACGTGCATTGGATGGGGACCCACGAAGACTATCGCGAAATTGGGGAACTCTCTTGCAAAGTCCGAACCCGACTTGCAAGGGTTGTGCGACCTGACCGACCCCGAAGTGCGCGCGGGCTACTATCGCCGGCTGCCGGTGGCCGAGGTCTGGGGCATCGGCGGGCGCACCGTCGACAAGCTGCAGCGTGCCGGCGTCGTCACCGTCGCCGACTTCGTGGCGATGGACGCCCGCCTGGTGCGCGACCTGCTCACCGTGGTGGGCGCCAGGGTGCAGGCCGAGCTGCGCGGCGTGTCCTGCATCCCACTCGCCCTCGCCCCCGCCGCCCGCAAGGGCATCGCCGTCACGCGCTCTTTCGGCCACGCTGTGACACGTTGGCAGGACATGCGTGAAGCGGTCGCGGCCTACGCCAGCCGGGCCGGGGAGAAGCTGCGCGCCGAGGGCCTGCAGGCGTGCCACATGGCGGTGTTCCTGCAAACCAACCCGCACCGTCCCGACGAGGCGTGGCACTCCGGGCAGCGCGCCGGGCGGATCGAGCCGACGTCGGACAGCCTGGCCCTCATCGCGGAGGCGCTGCGCATGCTGCGGCCGTTGTGGGTGCCGGGCCTGCGCTACTTCAAGGCCGGAGTGGTGCTCAACGACCTGGTGGCGGAGCGCCAGCAGCCCCGCATGCTGTTCGCCACGCGCGATCCGGTCAGATCCGCCAAGGCGATGCAGGCGCTCGACGCGGTGAACGCCCGCTACGGCCGCGGCACGCTGCGCCCGCTCGCGACCGGCATCGCCCGGCCCTGGGCCACCCGGCACGACCGGCTGTCCCAGCGTTACACCACCCGTGTCGAGGAGATGCTGGTCGCCACGGCTTGGTGACAGGGCCTGCATCGGCTCGATGCAGCCCCGTTGTTCCGATCTCGGCCCGCTCCGATTCGGCCCTGCAAAGGGTGCCTTGACCCGGTGGCCACTGATCTCCGATCGGAGGACGTTTCGACCTGGGCCTTGCGGGCAGCGTCGCGGGGCCGATACCGTGGGCACGCAAGCAGACGTGCAACTGAGCGATGGCGCTGCTGGCCGGGGGCCGGCGGGTGGAAGATGCCATCCAAGCAGAAAAGGTGGCGGCGCCTCAGGGGCGCCGCCGAGTTCAGGGAGGAAACGTCCAGCAAACGTCGAGCCGACGCTGCTGGGCTTGAGTGCGCCTTTTCGATATGACTTTGCAAGAATTTTGCGCGCCGCCGCAGCCGTCGTTTTGCTTGAACCATGAGGGCCGCCGGTGACGAGCTTCGGCCTGGTCCCCCAGCAACCCGTGTGGAAGATTGATGCCGCCCTCGAAGAAGCTACTTCCTGCAGACGTTCCCGACATCGCGTCCGATGAGGAACGCATGCGCCGGGCGCTTGGCCTGGCCAGCGACCGCGACGGCGGGGTTGAACAGCCCCAGCCCGAACAATCTCACCTGAAGCCGTTGGCCCGCTCACTCAGCCGCGCACCTTCGGCCGCCCGGCCGCGCCATCGTTTCGTGCAGGACGGCGAGGTCCCGGTCACGCTTGTCGGCCGGCACCGTGCGCAAGACGCCGACATGCCTGACGGCCCCCCGACCAGCCGCGACGCCATCGAGGCGGCATTGCACCAGGAACGCGCCGCGCGGGAACGGGCGGAGCGGGCACTGCAGGAGGCGCTCGCGACGGCCCGCGACCTGCAGACGAAGCTGGGGCACGCGGAGCTGGCGCAGCAGGAAGCGTCCGAAGCCGCCCAGGCGGCGCGCGACGCGGCGGACGCCCTGCAGGCTGCGCACCAGGAGCGCGAGGCTCGCTGGACCGAGGACCTCGCGGCCGAGCGCGCCGCGCGAGCGGTGGCTGAGGCCGCGCTGTGCGAGGC
>CAXTUO010000092.1:0-8114 GCA_964247175.1 uncultured Acetobacteraceae bacterium
GCGGCGTGCTGGGCCGCCTGCTGGCCGCTCGACGTGGCAGACGACGGCAGCGGGTCGTGACCCTGCCGGGCGCCGACGCTCGACGCGGGTTGAAAAGGGCGCGGGAACTCGGCGGGTTCAGTGGCGCTAACCCAGCCTAGCCGCGCGCCGGGTCGGCCCGGCCGCGGAGCCGCCAAAAGGACCATCCATGCCCGACGCCGTGATTTTCGATGTTGACGGAACGCTGATCGACTCCGTCGATCTCCATGCCCACGCTTGGCAGGACGCCTTTCGCGAGTTCGGGCACGAGATCGCCTTCGACAAGCTCCGCGGCCAGATCGGCAAGGGGGGCGACCAGTTGCTCCCGGTGTTCCTGTCGAAAGAGGAGGTGGACGCAACCGGCAAGGCGTTGAACGAGCGCCGCAGCGAAATTTTCAAGGAACGCTACCTGCCGCAAATCAAGCCGTTCCCGATGGTGCGCGAGCTGCTGGAGCACATTCGCGCCGATGGAAAGCAGATCGCCTTGGCCTCCTCCGCCAAAGAGGACGAGCTGGAAGCCTACAAAAAGGCGGCGCACATCGAGGACTTGCTGCAAGCGCAAACCTCAACGGACGATGCGGAAAAGAGCAAGCCCAACCCCGACATCTTCCAAGCGGCTATGCAGCGCCTCGGTGACGCGGACCCCGCGCAGGTCGTCGTGGTCGGTGACACGCCCTACGACGCGGAAGCGGCCGGCAAGGCCGGGCTGCGCACAATCGGCGTGCTCTGCGGCGGGTGGCCCGCCGACGCGCTGAAGCGCGCCGGCTGCATCGCCACCTACCGGGACCCGGCGGACCTCCTGGCGCAGTACGACGCCTCACCGCTCGCCGGTTAAGCGGCGAACTGCACCTCGTCCAGCGCCATCACCCCCGGCGCGCCGTGCAGCACCGCATGGGCCAGCCCGTGCGCCTGCGTCAGCACATGGTCGGCATAGAACCGGGCGGTGCCGATCTTCGCCAGGTAGAAGTCGCGGTCGGCGTTGGCGCCGAGCTTGCTTTCCGCCACGGACGCGGCCCGCGCCGCCTGCCAGCCGCCGGCCACGATGCCAAACAGCTTGAGCAGCGGCACGGCCCCGGCGCCGGTCGCCTGCGGGTCCCGCGCGTGGGTTTCCGCCACCCAATCGATGCAGGACGACAGCAGGCCGATGCCTGCTTCCAGCGACGCGCGGACCGCGCCCAGCTCGCCGTCCTGCGGCAGTCGGGCCGCGTCCGCGCGCATCTCAGCCAACGCCGCCTTTGCCGCCGCGCCGCCATCGCGGGCGATCTTGCGGCCGACCAGGTCGTTGGCCTGGATGCCGGTGGTGCCCTCGTAGATCGTGGTGATGCGGGCGTCGCGCAGGTGCTGGGCAGCACCCGTGTCCTCGATGAAGCCCATGCCGCCGTGCACCTGCACGCCGGTGGACGCGATCTCGATGGCGGTTTCCGTGCACCAGCCCTTGACCACGGGGATCAGCAGGTCGGCGCGCGCCTGCGCGTCCCGTCGCACCGCCGGGTCAGGGTGGCGGGCGGCGGTGTCGAGCGCAAAGGCCGTGACGTAGGCCAGCGCCCGCATCGCCTCCGTCTGCGCCTTCATGCCCATCAACATGCGCCGCACGTCGGGGTGGCGGATGATCGGAACCTTCGCCCCGCCCCGCGCCCCGGCCGCGGCGCCCTGCACCCGGTCGCGCGCATAGGCCAGCGCCTGCTGCCAGGCGCGCTCCCCGATGGCGAGGCCCTCCAGCCCGACTTGGAAGCGCGCCGCGTTCATCATGATGAACATGTACTCGAGGCCGCGGTTGGGCTCGCCGACCAGCTCGCCGATGGCTCCCGTCTCGTCGCCATAGGCCAGCACCGCCGTCGGGCTGGCGTGGATGCCGAGCTTGTGCTCGATGGACACGCAGCGCACGTCGTTGCGCGCGCCGAGCGACCCGTCCGCCTCCACCAGCACCTTGGGCACCACGAACAAGGAGATGCCCCGCACCCCCTCCGGCGCGTCCGGCAGGCGCGCGAGCACGAGGTGCACGATGTTCTCCGCCATGTCGTGCTCGCCGTAGGTGATGTAGATCTTCTGGCCGTAGATCCGGTAGTGGCGGCCGTCCGGCACCGCGCGGGTCCGCACCGCCGACAGGTCCGACCCGGCCTGCGGCTCCGTCAGGTTCATCGTGCCGGTCCAGGCGCCTTCCACCAGCTTGTGCAGGTAGCGGTCCTTCTGCGCCGGCGTGCCGCACAGGTGCAGCGCCTCGATGGCGCCGCGGGTGAGCAGCGGGCACAGGCCGAACGCCATGTTGGCCGCGTGCCACATTTCCTCCACGGCGGCCGAGACGACCGCCGGCAGGCCCTGGCCGCCGTACTCGGGGTCGCAGGACAGCGCGTTCCAGCCGCCGGCGACGTAGCGGGCGTAGGCATCGGCGAAGCCCGCCGGCATGTGCACGGTGCCGTCCCGCCATTGCGCGCCCTGCTGGTCGCCGGGCTGGTTGAGGGGGGCCAGCACGTCGCGGGCGAACTTCGCCGCCTCATCCAGCACCGCATCGACCAGTTCTGGCTCGACGCCCTCGCACCCGGGCAGGGCGGCGACGCGGTCCAGGCCGATCAACTCGGTCAGGACAAACCGCATGTCGCGCAGCGGGGCGTTGTAGGCCATGGCTTGTCTTCCTCTTGGCAGGAGTTCCGATCCCTGGCCGACCATGTGCATCGCCCGGCGCAAATTGCAAACGTCCGGACCGGGGCCGCGGGCGCCGTGCCGCCCCTCGCCGCGGCTGGCGCGGCCATGAGCCGGGTGCAGTTCCAGGGTTCATGCCGTGTTTGGCAACCGCCCGGCAGGGCTTGGATCGGGTCGGCCCGCCTGTGCCAAACCAGTGTTTCAGGCTTAGCATTTGCTGATCCTCCTGAACAAGAATGCTCACCGCCTGAATACTAGTGTCCACTTCGCAAGGTCTCGTTAACCAATAAGGGTCTAGTTCCGCGCCGCCCCTCGTTTTGTTTCGGCTTCAAAGTCATTATGCACTCAGGATATTTTGGGAAGTGCGGCAATGGCGAACGCGACGTGGGCGGCGGCGGGCAATGGCTCTTGGGACGTCGGGGCGAACTGGTCGTCCGGACTGGTGCCCGGCGGCGCCGGCGCCTTGGGCGACAGCGCGACGATTGACGCGCCGGGCAACTACACCGTCACCGTCGGCACGGCGGCCGGGACCTCCGTCGATACGGTGAACCTGAACGGCGCCGGCGCGACTCTTGGCGTTTCGACAGGGGGCCTGACGGTCCGGACGGCGCTCAACCTGAACACCGGCCGGCTGCTGCTGAACGGCGTGCTCAAGGGCGGCACGCTGGCGATGAACGGCGGCGTGGTCATGCGCGACGACGCCGCCGCCCTGGACGGCGTGCGCGTGGTGGGCACCTTGGATCTCTCGACCCCTTACAATTACAACGGGCTGACCCTATCGAACTACGGCCAGCTCACGTTGCTGGACAACACGAGCTTTGTCGCGGCGGACGGCACGTCGCCGGGCTTGATCCGGGTGGGCGGCTCGGCGCTTACGTTCGGCAACTCGGCGCAGTTCGACAACGCCGCGATCGACTTCCTCGCAGGCTTCCGCACCGCGAGCTACCTGAACCTGGGGAGCGACCCAGACGGCGCGGGGGAGACCGTCACCTTTGGCCGGCAGGCCGTGCTCGACGTGGCGGCGAGCACGTCGGTCACGCTGGGCGGCAACGGCACGCTGGTCAACGGCGGCACGATCAACGTGGCGGGTACGCTGACCGTGGACCTGCAGGCGACCCTGGCCCAGGCCGTCCAGCCCGGCACCGTGACGCTGCAATCGGGCGGCACGTTGGCCTTCGCGGCGCAGACGGTTTATGCCGGCACGGTCGCGTTCAAAGGAACAGGCGCCCAGATCCAGTTCCAAGGCCCCGGCACCGCGAGCGCGACGCTGCAGGATTTCCGGGCTGGCGACAGCATCGACCTGCAGGGCGTGACCTATGGCGGCAGCTCCATCAGCTTCTTGGGCGGCGCGGTCCAGGTCAGCCAGGGTGGCGTCTTGATGGGAAGCTTCCAGCTCACCGGCGGGCCGGCCTCCTACGGCGCCGACCAGTTCAGCCTCGCCGATGACGGCAACGGCGGCACCGTCCTGGCGACCACGCACGTGCTGAACGCGGAGCCTGACTTCGACGCCGCTTATTACCTGGCGCACAACCCCGACGTGGCGGCCGCCGGCGTCGATCCGCTGCAGCACTACTTGACCTATGGATGGAAAGAAGGGCGCGACCCCAACGCCTATTTCAGCACGCGCTGGTACCTGGCGCAAAATCCGGACGTCGCCGCGGCGGGCGTCGATCCCCTGGAGCATTTCGAGTACTACGGCTGGAAAGAGGGGCGCGACCCCAGCGCGAACTTCAGCCTCAGCAAGTACTTGGCGGCCAACCCCGACGTGAAGGCGGCCGGGGTCGATCCGCTGCAGCAGTTCCTCACCGCAGGCCTCGCCCAGGGCCGCGTCGCCATCCCGGTCACGCCGGCGGCACCGGCAGCACCGGCTGCGCCCGCGGCACCGGCCGCGCCCGCGGCGGACCCGCTGGTGGACAAGGCCTGGTACCTGGCCCAGCACCCGGACGTGGCCGCGTCGGGAGAGGACGCCGCCGCCAATTACAACCGGATAGGCTGGAAGCTCGGCTACAACCCGGACCCGTTCTTCGACACGACCTATTATCTCAAGGTGAACCCGGACGTGGCGGCTGCCGGGGTCGATCCGCTGACGCATTTCGAGACCTATGGTTGGAAGGAGGGCCGCCAGCCGTCGCTCGCGTTCAACGACGACAAGTACCTGGCGCAAAACCCCGACGTGGCCGCGGCCAAGCTGGACCCGCTGGTGCATTACTTGACTTATGGCGAAGCGGAAGGGCGCATGGCGTTCATCAATGCGCCGCAGGCGACGGGCACGCCGGATCCGCTGGTGAACCGGGCCTACTACTTCGCGCAACTCGCAACCATCGTGCCCGCCGGCGCCGATGCCAGCGCCAGCTACAACCAAGCGGGATGGCGCTTGGGCCTGAACCCCGATGCGTATTTCGACACCAACTATTACCTCGCCCACAATCCAGACGTGCGCGCCGCGGGCGTCAATCCTTTGCAGCACTACGAGACCTATGGCTGGAAGGAGGGACGCGATCCTTCGGCCGCCTTCTCGACCGCCAAGTACCTGGCTGCCTACGCGGACGTGCGTAGCAGCGGCACCGATCCGCTGACGAGCTTCGTCACGACCGGACAAGCCCAGGGCCGCACCGCTTTCGCCGTCTGACGCCTGGAGTTGCCGCCGCTCCGGCCTGGCACCGATCGCCGGGCCGGGCGGCGGAAGCAGGGCGGTTTCGTTCAAAGCTGACAACAACAGAGGGCGCCGTGATCTACCGTCTCCATACCGTTCTTGTCCTGGGTCATATCCTTGCGCTGGCGTTGGGCCTGGGCAGCGCCTTGCTCGCCGACTGGATCGTGCTCCGGAAGTTGGCGTTCGGGACCGTCAGCCAAAAGGCGGCCCAGCAGCTGATTGACCTATCGCACGCCGTTTGCGCCGGGCTGGTGCTGATCTGGATCACCGGGGCGCTGCTGGTGACCGACAATGCCATGGACGCCGCGGCGTCGATCATGAACCAGAAGCTCTGGGCCAAGCTGGCCGTCGTCACCGCCCTGACAATGAACGCGGTGCTGCTGCACCGGATCGTGATGCCGTTGGTGAAGCGCCGGGTCGGGCAGCCGCTGTTTGAGGCTGTCTATGACTGGCGTCCCATGGTTTCGACGTTGCTCGGCGTAATCTCCGTGGTGTCCTGGGTCTTCGCCGCCTATTTGGGCGTCGCGCGGGAACTGAATGGGCATGCGAACCTCGTGTCCATTCTCGTCACCTATCTCGGCGCCTTGGTGCTGACGTGGGCCTTGGGTGTGATCCTGCTGTATTCGATGCAGCAGCGCCGGACCAGCTCAGAGCGTCTTCCGTTCGGCGAGCCGCATATCCAGAGTTCCTGAGGTTGCTGCATCTGGCTGGATGGAGAACGATAGTGGAATGGCGCCAGGAGCTGGCCGACGGCGGCGCGAGGGCGTTTGCGGGTGAGCAGCCCGTTCCGGCAGGCGCCCACAAGGGCGGCGGTCGGCCAGGCGTTTAACCTGCGGTCTCTGGCCGGACCGCCACGGCGAACGGCGTTGGTGCTGCCCCGGCCTTCAAAAACCGCGAACGGGGCCGGATTTGTCGGATGCAGCCAAACACGCCATGGCTAAAGGCATCCGGCAATGCCGGCCTGGTTCGGCCATCTTCCCCGTGCTTTCAATGCTTCACGCCGGGTGCCGCCGTATGTCAACGGGATCGTCCCCGCGTGCACGACGCAATGCGTCGTATGCGTCAGCGTGACGGTGTTTGCACCACCCTGCACAAGCACTTCCTGGATCCTGCAAACGACGGGTTGCGACAGCCGCCCACGCCCATGCGGGTGCATGAAATCTGTTTGGCTGTGGCTGGAGGGCTGGCACCAGCCGACCTCCATGGATGTCTTGATTTGCTGGGAGTGCCGCGATGCGGCCTTCCAATGCCCGCGGACGCAGGCATGGCGGCCTCTGGACGGCTATGCCGGGAGGGGGCCGGTAACGGGGGGAAGGCGAGGAAAGCGACTGGCCTGAGTTCAAGCCGAGCGGCTGCCCCGCGTTCAGGGTTGTCGTCCTGGAACGCGGGCCAGCCGCCTGCATAAGTGCTGGAGCGGAGTGGCCGCCAACACGGCCTCGCTGATCAAGCGGTGCCTTTGGGCCGGAGCGGCTGATCCCGCCCGGCTTCGAGGCGATGCAAAAATATCGCTCCTTTCCTGGCCTAGCTCTGAGGCTGAAGGCGCTCCGTTCCGTTACCCGGGTTTCTGCAGCCCGTCGGCCCAAAGGGCAGGAAGCCGGGTTTGCGCCTTGATCAAACGTGTGCGGGCCGACTTGGCGATGCGTACCCAATGCGGCACGTCCTTCTCCCATGATTTCGACCAATGGTGCACGGCCAAGGTCTCCCGCGTGATGCAGGAGTCGTGGAAGTCCTCATTGAAGGCATAGGGATAGAAAGTCTCTGTCGGGCACAAGTAGATGTCCTGAACCATCGTGCCGCCCGGCGAATAAGAGCGCAATCCGTGCTTCACAAGAAGCTTGGTGATGAGCTTCGGCCCAAACGTCGTCGGGCGTTCAAGGGCGCCTGGCAATGGCCGGATGTTGAGGATTGCCGCGAAAGCCTGGGCAATGAACCAATGGCCTGGAACGGCCCCGAATGCGCCGTTCGCCACCCAATCCTTCGAAGGCTCCTTGGTTTGAAAGCCGAAGAAGCATTGATGGGGAAGCAGGGAGTCCAGCGGCCGGTAAAGCCGAAAATCGGTGTCGAGATAAATCCCACCATGCTTCAGGACAGCATAAAGGCGCACCATGTCCGCGACCTTCGCCCACTTCTTTTGCGTATAGGCGTCCCGTATGGGCTTGATTGAGAAGTCTATGTTGTTCTCGTTCCATAATGTGAACGTATAGCTTGGATTCGTCGCCTGCCAGCTTTCGACAAACGCCCTTTGCTCCGCAGGCAAGGAGCCGCCAACCCAGACGTAGTGGATGTGTTTAGGAATCATGGGCTGACCCATCTCATGTTTCATGTTGCAGAGACGCAACGTAAATCATCTCACATTCCGTGTAAACTCTAATTTTTATGATTCCGAAACGTATGCCGCGAAACGGCCGGCTCCGTCCGTGGCGGCAGCTTTGCTGGCTTGGTGGGCAAGCGGTGCAGCGCGTGTTCCCCCCTTGCTTGCCCGGCGCTGCCGCCCGTCCCGCGTGGCGGTCGGCCAACCGCTTCGCCTCGAACGCCGGGCGCGTTACGGGTCGCCCATGTTCGTTGCAGATTAATTACGAAAAGGTGAATTTCTTTTCCATATAAAACGTTTAAATAACGAAAATTAGACGGACCGGGCTAGACGCTCCCAAAAAGACACGGGTGCCGGGTTTTGGATCGTTGTCATCGTTAGGGCGATAGAAATGAAACGTAGTGACGGAGTTGTTTGGAATAAGTATCTCCTGGCGGGGTGCATGGCCGGCTGCCTGGCAGCCCAGGCCAACCCGGCCGCGGCGCAGGTCAAGGG
>CAXTUO010000092.1:8124-9263 GCA_964247175.1 uncultured Acetobacteraceae bacterium
GGTCAAGGGCACTTGGTCGGCGGTGATCCCGCTGCCGAATGTTCCGGTTGCCGCGTCCGTTCTGCCCAACGGCAAGGTCCTGACTTGGTCGTCGAACAACGAGTTCACCTTTGAAGGCGATATCGGCGCGTCTGCAAGCCAGACGCAGACCGCGCTGTTCGATCCTGTTACCCAGCAATCCACCCTACATATCGTGAAAAACACGTTGTCGGACATGTTCTGCCCCGGCATCACCGTGCTCGCCGATGGCCGGGTCCTGGTGAACGGCGGCAGCAGCAGCGCCAGCGCGAACCTTTACGACCCGAAGACGGACACCTGGTCGGCCGCTGCCTCGATGAACATCGCCCGCGGCTACAACGCCGACGTGATGCTGTCGGACGGCTCCGTGCTGACGCTCGGCGGGTCCTGGAGCGGGGCGCCCCGGGACCGGATCGGCGAGGTCTGGTCGGCGGAGTCTGGCTGGAGCACGCGGCCCGGCATTTCCTCGGCGCCGATCACCGGTCCCGATCCGGAGGATGCCGCCGCGGGCCGGGTTTACCGCGGCGACAACCACATGTGGCTGTTTGCGGTCAGCGACGGGCTGGTGTTCCATGCCGGACCCAGCGCGCAGATGAGCTGGATCACCACCTCCGGAAACGGGGCGCAGGCCTCCGCCGGGCTGCGCGGCGACGACGCCTACAGCATCAACGGCCAGGCCGTCATGTATGACGTGGGCAAGATTTTGAAGACCGGCGGCGCCCCCGCTTACCAGAACGCCGCGGCAACCGCGAACACCTACGTCATCGACATCAACAAGGCCGTCGCGGACCTGAACAACCCGGTCGTGGTCCGCAAGACCGCGCCGATGGCCTATCCACGCGCATATGCGAACGGCGTGGCGCTGCCGGGCGGCCAAGTGCTCATCGTGGGCGGGCTGACGTATGCCACCCTGTTCAGCGACGACAACGCGGTGCTGGTCCCGGAGCTGTGGAGTCCGGCGAGCGAAACCTTCACCCAGCTTGCGCCCATGCAGGTCCCACGGCCCTATCACAGCACGGCGCTGCTGCTGCCCGACGCGCGCGTCTTCGTGGGAGGAGGGGGGAGCTGCGGCGCCGGCTGCTCCGCCAACCACGAGAACGCCGAGATCTTCTCGCCACCCT
>CAXTUO010000093.1:0-9222 GCA_964247175.1 uncultured Acetobacteraceae bacterium
AGCGAGAATCTTCCGATCTTCGGAGCATCTCGTTTGATGTGCTGGGTGTTGCCTTGGTATCGATGCCAGCCTGGCGCTTGGCATCCTAATACTCAGGACGAAAAGCTACCCTCAATCACGCCCGTCCTCATGCGCCCACTTCCGAACGATTGGCGGCAGCGGATCGGTGCTCATATCAAGAATATCGTGCAACAACGGCGCCAGCCGCCACTGTCCACGCACAAGCCTTTGGAGCCCACGCATCGAGAACAGCTCCTGCCAAGGATAATAGCCCACGTTGCCCAGGGTCACTGGCTGATCGCCTGGGACGGGCAAGCCCGGTCGCACGAAATCCAGGCCGCTGAGCCGCGCCGCAGACATGCGATTGAAAAACCTGGGATTGCATTCAAGCATCTTCATTTGGCAGGCCTGGTCGTCATAACGTGCGTCAAAGTTTGCCACGCCAGAGAAGCCGGTGGCGGCGATGACCTTTTGCGTCATCGTAAACAGGTCGTCACGCGGCCGGAACTCAGTCGCGAGGAACCGCCCAACTCCATAGCCCAGGTCGAGCTGGCTTGGGCAGACCCAGGAAACCCAGTGCTTGATGACGCCATCCTGCGCGAAAACGCTGATCGCCCAATCCGTGCCCTCGATATACTCCTGGATGATCACCGGTTGGTCGTGATCAACGCAGCCCTTCTTCCATTCTTCGGCCTGCATCCGATCCCGGAGGATGGATATGCCCCGCTGCCCATAGGAATCCACTGGCTTGATGATGACGGGGTAACCCAGCTCGCGCTCAACGGCCTCAACGTCGAACTCGGCCTGACATGCGACGGAAAGCGACTTCGGAACGGCAACGCCAGCGGCTTCGCACAGCTTGTAGAACGTCCATTTGTCATTGAGTGTGGCCAGCGTGTCAGCATCGGCCATCGGGAACACCGGCGCGAGCAGCCGCTCCCTGATCTTCGACAAGAAGGCCAGGCTCTTGACGTCGCTTGCGATGACGCTGTCCACGCCGACCCGGAGATGCAGGTCATTGATGATGCCGAGCACTTGGTCGGGATCAGCCGAACCGAGATCCTGGGTGGCATGCACCACTTTGCATCGGCGCGAGTAGCTGAGCGAAGCGGCCCGCCGGTCATGAACGAGATAAACCCGCGCGTTTACGGCTTTGAGCGACCGCAGGATGTTGTATCCCGTCCGCCCGAAGTGGCAGATCAACACGATGTTCAAAGGCTTGGAGTGCCGGCTTCGGAGTGCGCTCACGGGTTCGCGGAACGGCTCAGCCCGTCTGTCGCTCAACAGTTCCCGTGCAAGGGAATGGTCGGCAGCGATCGTACCGTCTTCGCGGAGTTGTTTCACAGACAATGGTTGCATGGTGTCCAAATCGATTTGAAGAAGGGGAGAGGACTGACTGGGAAAGCAGCAACGCTCAGACAAAGTATCAAATATGCATCTTACTATGTAACAGACCGTACGAATGCATTCAGCCTGGCCGTTGCAGGCGTTTTTGTGGCTGTTGCTTTATCAAAACCGTGAGGACGCGTCTCATTCGGGCGGACGTCATGTCTCTTACCAATAAGTGCTGGACTGCCCAGGAAAATACTCTTTTCACTATACAGGAAGCGGCCTTTTAGCATATTGTATAACGAACTTCGTCTGCAAATCCACCAGCCAGGTGGCTCTCTTGAGCGCATCGTTCGATGGTAAAAGCTATCGATATCATAACGAAACTGTAAGGGCCCCTGTTGCGCCCGTCTTGGGCTAAATGATCTAGACCGCACCCCAAAATGGACTATTTCCGCGCGATGCTGTACCTGCGTGGCTCTCGTAGCGACTCGTCCTGGTTCGAAGGACGAAAACAGAGCGCCTAAACGCAGAGCAGCCGATGCAGGAGTTTTTCCATCATTATGCAATGATCTCAGGCAGCTCGGGTTGGAATGCCTTGCAGCAAACCGGCAGCGATGGCGGCCTTGACAGCCGCGTCGAAGCGGCCTGGCACACCGTCCGATTGTTTCAGGAAAGTTGCCACCAGCTTGGCCGTTGATCGCAAGCTGTAGGTCGAACTCACCCGGTGGTGGAACAATTCCCACGCGTCTTGTTCCGACAACGCTGGAAGGGTGAGGCATGCCGGGCTTGCCTCCCGCAGCCAGGACGCAGCCGAACCATCCAGGCAATTCCATGGTTCCGAGCGGCCGACAAAAACCCACTGGATCTGTGCCGTCTTGCCGGGCATGCGGCTGAGCAGTTCAGGATAGGTGAGGCTCCCCACCGGTCTCGCCTCCATCTGGTCCACCACCAGGACGAGGCGCCGCTTGGAGCGCCGCCGCCGATCAGGCCGTTGCCGCGCCGACGGAAACAGAACGCGGAACGCCTCCTCGATCCCGCCCTCCGCGTCGTCGATCCGGAGCACTTGCCGCTCCGGTTCCGCGATGCCGGATAGCGCCGCCGTAAGCACGGTGGTTTTCCCAAGGCCGGCCGCTCCCGTCAGCACGACGCATGGCGACAGGCCCAGCAACGCAGCGCGCAGGGCATCGTGGACCTTGGCCTGCGTGCCGGACAACCGAATGCCGGAACCGGCATTGCCTGTGACACCCTCCGGGTCGAGCGGACGGTTCTGCAAAGGGCGGGCTGGGAGAAAACCGAACACGGCGGCTCCGTTCGTCAACAAGCCTCATTCCCGGGACATGTCCGTTCAAACGGCCAAACGCACAACCCCCGGCGACGATCGGCCATACCGCGCCATGCAAGGCCGCGTGAACGCGGGGGATCCCTAGGCTTCGGCCAGCTTCCCGGGGGGCGCCAACTCGGCCGGCTTCTCCGGCTGACGTGTCCGGTCTAGGCGCTCACCCACTGCAAGCGCGATACCGCCGATCCACGTCCTTGCACCCACGTAGGACGCGAGATCGGTCTGCGCGGTCGCGAACTTGAACTTGTACTGTTCTTCGCCGCAAAGGAAATCAACCTCCGCCATCCCGTGGTCGAACGCCCAGGTCAGGTACTCCACCATGACCAGGGTTCCCGGCGAGGCACGATCAAAAGCGGGATCGTAGGCTGCGAAGAACGCCTGCATGCGCGCGCCATTCACGATGTTCAGCGATCCCGCAACTAAGCTTTCACCGCAATGAATGCTGAAAACCTGGAGAGCCTTCTGCCGAGAAAGTTCCTTGATCAAGGCCCGCAGGATGAACGCGTCGTTGTCCAGGATCTCGTTCTTTTGCCCCGTGCTGACCAGCCACTCCTGTTTAAGTGCGATCATGCGTTCGAGCGCTGCGTCAGCGGCAGGTCCGGCTTCGCTGACCCGCACGGACACCGAACCCGTCTCACCCAGGATGCGCAAGCCGCGCGTGTGGTTGTTCCGGGCCTTCTTGTTAAGAGAACGGAACCAGTCGTGGCCGCTGGCGCCGCCGTTGCTGACCTGCAGGCTCCTTGCCGACCGATGACCCGGCTTCAACCGCATCGACCGCGACCAGCCAGCGAACAGGGTGCCCACGGCGGCATCCGGGCGGACGTGGCTCAGGTAAGCGACATCAAACCCGTTCGAAGCCACCACGGCCGCCCACGTCTTCTCAAGCGCCGGCCATCCAGCGCTTGGGTCTGGATCGACGATCGCATCGCAGTAGTCGCTGCAATCCTTTGCTGCCCATTCCAGCACGCGGACGCCACGGTGCCGGCGGGTGATGAACGGCATCGCCGCCAGCAACTGGCCATCGGCCCAGCATAGGCCGACGCGAAACCGGGACTGGTCGCCGGCTCGCCGAGACCCGAACCAGGCCATGATCCAGCCGTGGCTTTGAAACACGCTCTGGCTACCGCGGCTCCACAACGCGTCCCAGGCCGGGCCGACCTCCGCCAAACGGTCGGGAGTTGTGACGATCTCGGTTTGCATGCTCATGCGACATGTCCTTTTGGCGAGAAGTGATTCCGAGCTGGGCGCTGCGGAGATAGGCCGGGGCGGCTGCACGCGGCAGCGCTTCTGCACGCTCCCGGCCCAGAGGCCGGCTGGTTCTCCGAACTGGCATAGCGTGAAGTCGGCAGGGTCAAAGGCGAAAACAACCAGAACTCATGCACAGGCCTAGTGTATAGGGCCCAGTGTTCAGTCCGCTCCAAACCCGGTTCACCACATCGCTAGTCGAATGGACTCGGTCTTTGGTTGTGCTGAACTTTATTTCAGCCGAGTGATGCACGTGATGCGACTCCCACAACACAGGAACCCGATGCTGAAGATTGTGATACAAGTGGTACACGGCACTATAAACTAAAAGGATCGCAATAGTAAACTAAATTGTAAGAGGAATGAATTGGTGGTCCGACACACGCTTTGCCTTGCCAAATCCCGGTGGCAAAGCGGCATGGCTGGCGTAACCGCCTGCAACCATGGCCGATGCGCCCATGGGCAAGGCCACTCGCAATATGGCGATTTCTCGCGAAACCCGAGATCATAAGTGAGCCCGCGCGAAAGTGTAAGTCAAGAGATCAACAAGAACTACGAAGCGTAAAAACCCAACCGGCGTCTCCAACTCGTCAAAATACAGGAGCGCCACGATGACCGATATGACGATCAAAAATAGCGTGGCGGCTGTTATGAGGCCGGTCGGCCTTTTATCGCGATTGATACTACTCCTGTCGTGGTTTCGTTTTAGTCTGCCGCTGGCCCTACTGTCAGAAGACGCCCATTGACGACATGATAACTTTGTGTCTTTTATATTCCAAAGAGGCCGTTGGATCTATTTGGATTAAGCCTTCGACCTAGACCCTGCGGCTCAAGATCTCTGGGCCAGTCTCGCGCTATAGCTGCGTCGATGTTTCGCCGTGGTTATGATTTTCAAAGAAAAGCAGCGCTCCGCTTGTCGAGGTGGCCAAATCTATGTCGAGTATGAAACAAATTGCGGTCCACGCCCTAGGGAACAACGAGGTGACCCGCATCCATGCTTTGACCTCCGCAAGCTTCCCAGACGTTGGCCGTTCGCTGGAAGAGCCTTGGAAAGAACAGGCGCGCAAGCCGTCGAGGAATGCCAAGAAGCTTCGCGGCAGGCGGGCCGTGCAGACCGGCAGCAAGGCTGATCCCGCTTCGCGCGAGCGTCAGCCAGGCTTGACCATCTGCCGGGATTTTGGTTTCGGCACTGTCAAGGCCGTCCTGCGCCGCCGCTTGGCTCCGCAATGCCGAGTCCTGCTCTGCATCGAGGAGATGCCGCTGAACATACGCATGGCGCACCGGGTGGTTCTTGCCGGCGTCGATGCGGTGCTGGTGCATTCCGACGCGTTGGCCCGCGCGATCCATGCGTTCGGCGTGCCGGCATCGCGGATCGTGCTTTCCAGTGGCCGCAATGATCTCGCATTGTTTGATCGTCCGGCTCGGCCACGGGCGGATGCCGGCCTTCACCAGATCATCCACGTTGGCGACCTGGAGCCGGAAGCAGGCGTGGCCGACTTCCTGCTTTGCGTCGCAGCATGGGCCGAACGCAATCCGCAACGCCGCGTTCGCGTCCGGTGGTGCGGGGAGGGTTGTCTTCGCGGCGTGCTGGAAGCGCAGCCGCTGCCGCCCAACGTCCAGCAATCATTTCCAGGCCGGATCACACGCACGGAGCTGGCGGCGACGTTCCTCGATTGTGACATCCTCGCCTTGCCGGCCCTGGCTGATTCTTGGGATGACGTGGTGCCGGAGGCTTTGAGCGCGGGCCTGCCGGTGCTCGGCAGCATGCAGTCCCGGGCCGTCGCCGACCTGGTCGTTCATGGCACGACCGGATGGGTCTTTGATCCCTTTGAGAACGGAGCGATGGCCCGCACCGTTGATCTGGCGTTGAACACCTCGCCCGACGAGCTTGACCGGATGCGCGCCTGCGCCGCGAAGCGGCCCAAGACGCCGCTGCCGAGTTTGAACGAACGCATTTGGCGCGCCATGCGCTGGGAGGGCGCAGGCCCGGATCTTGACCCGGCATCACTTGGATTGGCCCTTTAACATGTCGAACACGGGATTGAATGGGACTGGTGACATGCTGGGGTATGGTCCCGGCTTGCCGCTTGCCGCACAGGCTTGGAGACAGGCCAAGGCAGGCGCCCGCGCCTCGTCCTCGATCGCGGACCCCTTGCGGCTTCTTGTGGACGGCATGTGGGTGGCCGACGCCCTGGTTGTGCTGGTTGCGGCGGCGGTCGCCAACCTTCTGCGCCAGGGGTTCACCCCGATCCCGCTTGAGGTGTCCTCCACGGCCCTGCTCGCCGCAGTGCTCATGGTCAACGCGATGCACATGTCGGGCGCGTATGGCGGGGCGCTGAGCGAAGCCTTCGCCGCGCAGGCCGGGAAGGCCGTGCGCGCTTGGACGCTGGTTTTCGCCATCCTGCTGGTCCTCGGCTACCTTACCAAGACGTCCGAGATTTATTCCCGGCTTTGGATCGTAAGCTGGTACGGCCTGGCGCTCTGCGGCTTCGCGTCGCTGCGCGCTTGGAGCATTTCCCAAACTAGGCGGTGGCAGCGCCAAGGCCGTTTGGCGCGGACGGTGGCTATCATCGAACTCGGCGAAGGCGGCAGGGGGAGGGAGCTCGTCCGCCGTATGCAGACCTTCAACCCCGGCGAGTTCCATCTTGTCGGCCTGTTTTCGGAGGAGCGCACGGACTCGCAGCGCAACGGCATCCAAGACCTCATCGCTCTTGCGCAACTGTTCCGTATCGATGAGGTCTTGGTGGTTGTCTCCGGCGACGGCGGCGCCGAGTTGTCCGGCGCCCTCCGCAAGCTCGGCACCATTCCAAC
The DNA here is from genome assembly GCA_964247175.1 of uncultured Acetobacteraceae bacterium. Classification (GTDB taxonomy): domain Bacteria; phylum Pseudomonadota; class Alphaproteobacteria; order Acetobacterales; family Acetobacteraceae; genus CAHJXG01. Next base: position 6,728 of record CAXTUO010000093.1, read on the forward strand.
AAACGTGCGGATCTGCCCTTGGGTCACTGAGTTAGGCCTGCCGGTCCGTGACGTCGGCCTGTTCATGCAAAACGCCGTGCTGACCATCTACCGCCGGCCCTTCACCAGTTGGAGCCGCATTGTCAAGCGGGCGGAGGACATCATCCTGGGAACACTGGCGACCGCGCTGCTTGCGCCGGTGATGCTGTTGATTGCGATCGCGGTGAGGCTTGACAGCCCCGGGCCGGCGCTGTTCCGCCAGCAGCGCCTGGGCTTCAACAACAACGTCATCACGGTCTTCAAATTTCGGACGATGAAGCACCGTTCCGCACCTGAAGCCGGGGTGCCGCAAGCCCAGCGTGGCGACCCGCGAGTGACCCGCCTTGGCCGCATTCTTCGACGCACAAGCCTGGACGAGTTGCCGCAACTTCTCAATGTGCTGAGCGGCGCCATGTCGCTTGTCGGCCCGCGTCCGCACGCCTTGGCCCATAATGAGCAGTATGCAGAGCTGATCGACGACTACCTCGGCCGCCACCGTGTGCAGCCGGGCATCACCGGCTGGGCACAGGTCAATGGCCTGCGTGGTGAAACCGATACGCTTGACAAGATGCAGCGGCGTGTTGAATTCGACTTGGCTTATATCGACAACTGGTCAATACTTATGGATCTCAGGATCATGGTGCTGACCGCACTCTCGCTGGTTTTTGACCGCGACGTTTATTAGATATCATTTAGTGTTGATCTAGCGCGCTGGCTTGCGACATACGTTCAGTACAGGAGTTATCCGCGGCGCGGGATGGCCAGCCCCGTCCGCGTCCTCTGAAACCCGTTTCACGGTGTGTGCGCGGCTCGATCACCGCCTGCTTGCAGCCTTGTGCGGCGAGACTGCTCTCGATGGCACCCAGGATATCCTTATCGGTCATCCGCAACGCGGCGATGTCGGGGCCACCGAGGAAACCAACGTCGATGTGGTGCATCGACAGCTCCCAATCTAGCCCGGTCTCATGGTGGCCTCACCACCCTGTCGGGCACCATGCCTCGCCAGCGTCAGATCGGCGGTCCCGTCGCTTCAGCCTCTATGCGGCCCGCGTCAAGTCTGCTGAAACGGGCAACCACCGGAAGGGCATCCACGCATGACCAGGCCCGCCGCCGTCCCCACGGTGCAGATCGACAACGACCGATGCCGGGTCGTCGAATGGCGGTTTGCCCCCGGTGCCGCCACGGGGTGGCATACCCATGCCTACGACTATATCGTCGTGCCGATGACCTCCGGGCGCCTGCTGCTCGAGGAACCCGGCGGCGTCCAGCGCCATGCGGCCTTGCAGGCCGGGGTCAGCTATACGCGCGCAGCCGGGGTCGAGCACGACGTCATCAATGACAACGGCGGTGAGTTCGTCTTCATCGAGATCGAGATGAAATAAGGCAGAAAGGCGACCGGCAAGGCAGGTATGGCGCCGCGAGACAAGATGGAAGCCGGGCCGCACCGCATGCTCATGGGCCTGGTCGCCCGCTGTCCGGATGAGCTGATCGAGATCGACGAGACGTATTCCGCCGAGATGGCGCAGCGCCGCGCATTGCTGGACCGACGGCATGACGAGGTGTTCGCGACCCGTGCCGTCTCGGAACGAGCGAGGCGTGAGGTCCTGGACCGCCTCGCGGCCGTGCTGCCGGCCCGCTATCCCGCATGGTTCGCAGGGCACGGCGACCGGCTGTGCAATCGCCTGACCGGGGGGGGTGTGGAACCTGGCTCGCCCGCCCTGCGATCCGCTGGAGTTAGCCGGCCGCCTGGTCCAGGAGGACCTCTGCCTGATCGAGCCGACCGGCGCCGGGCCGGTGCTGCAGGCAGCAGTGCTGTGCACGCCGAGCCGTTGGCGCCTGCATGAGAAGATGGGCCGCCCGCTTGCGGCGATCCACCAGCCGGTGCCGCTCTACGCCGACCGGCTTGCCGCGCCGGTGGACCGCTTCATGCGCCACCTCAAGCCCGGCAAGCTCGCCAAGCGGCTGAACTGGTCGGTCACGGACGACACGGCGCTGTTCCAGCTTGAAGGCAAGCACCGCACGGAACCCGATCCCACCATCACCGCCGCCAACGCGGCTTCGCGCTTGTTCCTGCGCGTGGAGCGCCAAACGCTGAGCCGGCTGCCAAGCAGCGGCTTCGTGTTGTTCACCATCCGCGTGCACAGCTACAAGCTGATCCGGGTGCTGGCGCAGCCCGGCGCCGCAGCCCGCCTGGCCGCCGCTCTCCGCGCCCTGCCGCCAGCTATGGCCGCTTACAAAAGCCTGCCGCCATTTGGGGACGCGCTGCTCCGCCATCTTGATGCCGTGCCGTAAGCGGACATGTGCTCGCTTCAGCCGCACGAGAGACGGTGACATTTGGGACCGGCTGGATCGCCCGGCTGCCCGTCGCTCGAAATCCGCTGCTCTCGTGCAGGCGCAGGCCTCATGGCACCCGGTTGACAACCGTGCCGCTGCACCAGAGCGCCCCGCTGCGCAGGCCGGCCGGGCTGCTCGGGCAG
>CAXTUO010000094.1:0-9220 GCA_964247175.1 uncultured Acetobacteraceae bacterium
GGCGCGGAACGGCGGCGTGGCGCCGGGCTACGACGAGGCGCCGGTGGTGGCGCACATGAAAGGGCGGGAGATCGGCATCGCCGTGGACCTCGGCCTCGGGGAGGGCGTGGGCACCGCCTGGACCTGCGACCTCACCCATGGCTACATCGACATCAATGGCAGCTACCGGAGCTAACCGCGCCGTGGCGGCGTGCTCGGCCGGGCGCGGCTGATGGCGCTGTCGCTGGTGCCCGACGAGCCGTCCTTCGCCCCGCTCGCCACCGAGCGGCTGACGCTGCGCCCGCTGCGCGCCGCGGACGCCGAGGCGCTGCACCGCCTGGTCAACGACTGGGAGGTGGTCCGCATGCTGTCCCGCCTGCCGTTCCCCTACCCGCGGCAGTTGACCGACGAGTGGATCGCCTCGACCCTCCAGCAGATCGCGGCGGGCACCGGCTATCACCTGGCGATCACAGGGGAGGAGGACGGGCAGGAGATGATCGTGGGCTGCATCGGCCTCCGCCTCGACCTGAAGCCGCGGACGGGCAACCTGGGCTACTGGGTGGGGCGCCGCTTCTGGGGGCACGGCGTCGCGACGGAGGCCGTCGCCCGCCTGTCGCGCTGGGCGCTCGCCAATCTGGACCTCGACCGGCTGGAAGCGCACGCCGCCGAGGACAACGCGGCGTCCGCCGCCGTGCTGCGCCGTGTCGGCTTCCGCATGACCGGGACCGGGCGCGAGCGGTTCCTGGCGCGCGGCGGCGAGCATCCGGTGCTGCGGTTCCAGGCGACCCGTGACGACTTCGCCCCGCGCGCCCCGCTGCGCGACCAGTTGTCGCCGACTGCGCCGCAGCGGACAGCCGCCCCGGCAGAGCCGCCGCCGGAACGTCCGGCCGCCGCGGACCGGCCAATCGTGCTGGTGGCCGCCTGCGCGCTGATCGACGCGGACGGCCGCATCCTGCTGGCGCGGCGGCCGGAGGGCAAGCCGATGGCCGGGCTGTGGGAGTTCCCCGGCGGCAAGCTCGGCCCCAACGAAACGCCGGAAGCCGGGCTGATCCGCGAACTGCGGGAAGAGCTGGGCATCGAGGTGTCGGAAAACTGCCTCGCCCCCTTCGCCTTTGCCAGCCATGCCTATGATGGGTTCCACCTGCTGATGCCGCTGTTCCTGTGCCGCCGCTGGGCCGGGCAGCCGCGCGGGCAGGAAGGCCAGGCGCTCGCCTGGGTGCGCCCGGCGAAGCTCGCGGACTACCCGATGCCGCCCGCCGACAAGCCGCTGATCCCCTTGCTCCGCGATTTCCTGTAGGGTCCCCCCATGGCTCACGCCACCACCAATCCCATTGCCTGCCTGCTCGTCATCGGCAACGAGGTTCTTTCGGGCCGCACCCAGGACCTCAACATCAAGTTCATCGCCACCGGTCTTGGCGCCATCGGCATCCCGTTGCGCGAGGTGCGGGTGATCCCGGACGTGCGCGACACCATCATCTCGGTGGTGAACGAGTGCCGCGCCCGGTTCGACCACGTGTTCACCACCGGCGGCATCGGCCCCACCCATGACGACATCACCAGCGAGTGCGTCGCCGCCGCCTTCGGCGTGCCGTGGGAGCCGCACCCGGAAGCCTGGGCGCGGATGGAGCGGCATTACGAGCCCGGCCAGTTCAACGCGGCCCGGCAGCGCATGGCGACCATGCCGCGCGGCGCCACGCTGATCGACAACGCGGTGTCGGTCGCGCCGGGGTTCACGGTCGGCAACGTGCACGTCATGGCCGGCGTGCCGCGCATCATGCAGTCGATGTTCACGGCGCTGGCGCCGACGCTACAGGGCGGCGTGCCCGTGCAGTCGCGCGCGGTGCACGCGGCCGGGCTGCTGGAGGGGTCCATCGCCGATGGGCTGAGCGCGATCCAGGACCGCTACCCGGCGCTCGACCTGGGCAGCTACCCATACTACCGCTTGGGGGGCAACGGCGTGGCGCTGGTGGCCAAGGGGACGGACACGGCGGCGCTGGACGCCTGCATCGCCGAGGTTACGGCGCTGATCGAGGCCCAGGGCAAGACGCCGGTGCCGGGAGAGCCCGAGGCTTAGCGGATTGCTCTCCTATAGCCGCGGCTGACAGGATAAACCTACTGCATCCAGGGCTGTTCTTGGCATTCGCATGCTATTTGGCCCGTCGCATTGCGCTGCGAAGAGAGAGTTGTTTTCTATCAGGCTGGCAGTTTTTTGGAGACCGAGCAGGATGCCCGCCCAAACCGTATCGCCCTTGGCATCGCAGACGCGGCGCCAAGCGCGCGTGCTTCCGGCTGTTTCCGCGGATTGGCTCGCGACCCTCGTGGCGCTGGCGCTCGCCGCGCTGGCTTGGTCGGGCCTGCTGCCGACCGTCGGCTGGTAGGCATGAGCGGCGCCACCCTGGGCGGCCCTCGCGCGGCCCCCCTGACCGAACGCGCGGCCGCCTTGCTGCCCGGCCTCGGGCTGCTGTTCGCCGTGGGATACGCGGGGAAGCTCACGGAACAAGGGCTGACCGCCTGGGGCAAGTCGCACCACGTCGTGCTGCCCAACATCGAGTACGTGCTGTGGGCCATCCTGTACGGCCTGGTCATCACCAACCTCCTCGGCGTGCCCCGCATCTTCCGTGCCGGGGTCGCGACGTATGAGTTCTGGCTCAAGCTCGGCATCGTCCTGCTCGGCGTGCGCTTCCTGCTCGGCGACGTGCTGCGCCTGGGCGGCGCGTCCCTGGTGCTGGTTGCCCTTGAGCTTGCGCTGTCCATCGGCATCATGACCTGGCTCGGCACCCGGTTCGGGCTGCGGCCGAAGCTGGTGAGCCTGCTGGCCATCGGCTCCTCCATCTGCGGCGTGTCCGCCATCATCGCCGCCCGCGGCGCCATCCGGGCCGACGATGAGGACGTGTCCCTTTCCATCGCCGCCATCCTGCTCTTGGGCGCGGTCAGCCTGGTGCTGTTCCCCGTCCTGGGCCACCTGGCGGGCATGAGCGACCACGCCTACGGCCTGTGGGCCGGGCTTGCCATCGACAACACGGCGGAGGCGACCGCGGCCGGCGCCATGGTGTCCGAGGAAGCCGCGCGCTTCGCCGTGCTGGCCAAGACCACGCGAAATGCCACCATCGGCTTTGTGGTGCTGGGCTACGCGCTGTATTGGGCGGGGCGCGGCGAAGGCACTCGGGTCGGCAACAAGGCGGCGTTCCTGTGGGCCAAGTTCCCCAAGTTCGTGCTCGGCTTCTTGGCAGTGTCGCTGCTGGCGACGTTCGGGGCGTTCAGCAAGGCGGACATGGCCAACCTCGCCGCGCTGTCCCGTTGGGCGTTCCTGCTCACCTTCGCGGGCGTCGGGCTTTCCACGGACCTCCGCAAGATCCAGGCGCTCGGCTGGCGCCCGCTCGCCGTTGCGACCGGCGGCATGGCAGGCGTTGCCGTGCTGACCTTCGCCTTCGTATGGACCGCCGATTGGAGTGGCTGGCTATGACCTCCCCCGCACGCCTGCCCGCCAGCGCGCCGTTCCCGCCCGACGCCATCGCCGCGCTGAACCGCGTCATCGAGCACACCAGCCCCACCCAGCGCAGTTGGCTGGCCGGGTTCCTCGCGGGCTACGAGGCGGCCAGCGGCGCCCCGGCCACGGCGCCTGCCCCGGCCCCCGTCGCGCGCCCGGCGCTGACCATCCTGTTCGCGACCGAGTCCGGCAACTCCGAAGCCCTGGCCCGCAAGGCCGGCAAGGATGCGTCGCGTCTGGGCTTCGCGCCCCGCGTGCTGGACGCGGCCGAAGCGACCCCAGCGGATCTCGCCAAGACTGAGCGGCTGCTGGTGATCGCCGCCACCTGGGGCGAGGGCGAGGCGCCGGCGCGCGCCGTGGACTTCATGACGGCGCTGATGGCTGACAGCGCGCCGCGCATGGACAAGGTGAACTTCGCCGTTCTGGCGCTGGGCGACCGCGCCTACGCGCAGTTCTGCGCCACCGGCCACGCCATCGACGAGCGCCTGGCCGCCCTGGGCGGGCACCGCGCAGCACCCTTGCTGGAGTGCGACCTTGATTACGACGCGCCGGCTGCGGCCTGGCTCGGCACCACCCTGCCGGCCCTGCGCGGCAAGGAGGCCGAGCCGGCGCCGAGCGTCATCCACGTCGATTTCGGGGCCGTGGGCGGCGAGGCGCGCGAGTACAGCAAGTCCAACCCGTTCGAGGCCGAGATCACCGACCTGGTGAACCTGAACTCCAGCCGCTCGGCCAAGCAGACCTTCCATGTCGAGCTGTCGCTTGCCGGGTCCGGGCTGACCTACCTCCCCGGCGACGCCATCGGCGTGGCGCCGGAGAATGACCCGGCGGTGGTGGAGGCGGTGCTGGATGCCGCCGGGCTGGCCGGCGACGCGGCGCTGCACGCGGCGCTGGCGTCCAAGCACGACGTTTCCACGCTTTCGGCGCACGTGGTGCGCAGCCTCGCCGAACTCACCGGCGACCCGAGCATCAAGGATCTGGCGGGCGACCCGGAGCGGCTTGCCGAGTTCCTGCCCGGGCGCCACGTCGTCGATCTGCTGACCGCCTTCCCGAACAAGCTGACGCCGGCGCAGCTCACCGGGCTGCTGCGCCCGTTGCCGCCGCGGCTTTATTCCGTGGCGTCCAGCCAGGCCATGGTGGGCGAGGAAGCGCATCTGCTGATCGGCGCGGTGCGCTACCAGACGCATGGGCGGGACCGCGGGGGCGTCGCCTCCACCCACATCGCGGACCGGCGCCGGGTGGGCGACCATCTCGGCATCCACGTCAAGGCCAACCCGCATTTCCGCCTGCCCGCTGACCCGGCGACGCCCATTGTCATGATCGGGCCGGGCACCGGGGTCGCGCCGTTCCGCGCCTTCATGCAGGAGCGCGACGCCGCCGGGATTGCGGGCAAGAGCTGGCTGTTCTTCGGCGACCAGCGTTACACGCACGACTTCCTGTACCAGCTTGAATGGCAGGACCTGGTCGAGCGCGGCGTGCTGGGCCGGATCGACGTGGCGTTCTCCCGCGACCAGGACGCCAAGGTTTATGTGCAGCACCGCATGTGGGAAGCGCGGCGGGACCTCCATCGGTGGATCGAGGACGGGGCCACGCTATATGTTTGCGGCGACCAGACGCGCATGGCGCGCGACGTGCACACGGCGCTGCGCGACATCATCGCCGGCGGGTCCGGCGTCGCGGCGGATGCGGCCGAGGAACGCCTGGCCGTCATGAAGAAGCAGGGCCGCTACCTGCTCGATGTCTATTAACGGAGGCTGTTCATGCCTGACACCAATGTACCGGCCCCGTCCAAGAACGAGGGCATCAAGGCCCGCAGCCGCGCGCTGCGCGGCACCATCGCCGAGGGGATGGGCAACGTCGTCACCGGCGCCTTGGCCGAGGACGACACGCAGCTGACGAAATTCCACGGCTTCTACCAGCAGGACGACCGCGACCTGCGGGCGGAGCGCGGGCGCAAGCGCATGGAGCCGGCGGTCAGCTTCATGGCGCGGCTCCGCATCCCCGGCGGGCGCGTCAGCCCCGGGCAATGGCTGCAACTGAGCGAGATCGCGCGGGAGCGGGCCAATGGCACCATCCGCCTCACCACCCGGCAGACGATCCAGTATCACGGCATCATCAAGGGCAACCTGCGGCCGGCGCTGTCCGCCGTGAACGACGCGCTGCTCGACACCATCGCGGCCTGCGGCGACGTGAACCGCAACGTCATCTGCACGTCGAACCCGCATGCCAGCCCGGCGCATGCGGAGGCTCTGGCGCTGGCCAAGCGGCTCAGCGACGACCTGCTGCCGAAAACCCGCGCCTGGCACGAGTTGTGGCTCGGTGAGGAGCGGGTCGCGGGCGGCGAGCCGGAGGAGGAGCCGCTTTACGGTCCCACCTACCTGCCGCGGAAGTTCAAGATCGCCATCGCCGTGCCGCCGCAGAACGACGTGGACGTGTTCGCGCACGACCTGGGCTTCATCAGCATCGAGCGGGACGGCAACGTACTCGGCTACGACGTGTCGGTGGGCGGCGGCATGGGCATGACCCATGGCGAAACCGACACCTTCCCGCGCACCGGCGACGTGATCGGCTTCTGCACGCCCGACCAGGCGGTGGCGGTGGCCGACGCGGTGATCCGCGTGCAGCGCGACAACGGCGACCGCAGCGTCCGCAAGCACGCCCGGCTGAAATACACGGTCGAGCGCATGGGCGTGGACGCCTTCCGGGCGGAGGTCGAGCAGCATCTGGGCTTTAGGCTCGCGCCCGCCCAAGGCGCGGTGTTCACCGGCACCGGGGACCGCCCGGGCTGGTCGCAGTCGCCGGACGGGACGTGGCAGCATTGCCTGTTCATCGAGAACGGCCGGGTGCACGATTTGCCGGACCGCCGCCTGTTGTCGGGCTTGCGGGCCATCGCCAACGTGCACCGGGGCGAGTTCGTGATGACCGCGAACCAGAACCTGATCGTCGCCGGCATCGCGCCGGAGGACAAGGCGGGCATCCAGGCGCTGCTGCTGCAATACGGGCTGGAGGAGGGCGCATCGGCGCTGCGGCAGGCGTCCATGGCCTGCGTGGCGCTGCCGACCTGCGGCCTGGCCTTGGCGGAAAGCGAGCGATACTTGCCGAGCCTGATTACCAAGCTGGATGCGGTGATGGAGGACGCCGGGCTGCGCGACCAGCCCATCGTGCTGCGCATGACCGGCTGCCCGAACGGCTGCGCGCGGCCGTACCTGGCGGAGATCGCCATGGTCGGGCGGGGACCGGGGCGCTACAACCTGTATCTCGGCGCGGCGCCGGACGGCACCCGGCTGAACAAGCTGTATCGCCGGGACGTGGACGAGCAGGCCATCCTGGAGGCGCTCACGCCGCTGCTGCACGAGTATGCGGCGGGACGGGAAGCGGGGGAGCGGTTCGGCGATTGGGTGATCCGCGCCGGGCACATCCAGGCGACCACGGCGGGCAACCGGTTCCATGAGGACTTGGCGGAGGCGCTGGCGGCCTGAAATCGCTGTTTTTGTGAGCGTGGCCACCGGCGTGTACCCACGCCTGGGTCCGTCGCGTTTGCAAAAAGCGTTTAGAATGGCAACGTTTTCGTTTGGCCGTGCTACGTTGCGGCTTGGAGGGGGCGCAACATGACGAGCAACACGACGAAGGATTTGGCCGACCGTGTGATCGCCGCGTTGCGCGCGCACGAGGAAGAACTGCGCGATGCCGGCATTCGCCACCTGTCCTTGTTCGGCTCCATCGCCCGCGGCGACGGGGTGGCCGACAGCGACGTGGACCTCGCCGCCGAGTTTAACCCTGACGCCCGCATGGACCTATTCCGCTTGGCTGCGTTGGAGCGGCGCGTCGCGGAGATCGTCGGAAGGCGCGTGGACCTGCTGCCCGAGCCGGTCGAGAAGCCGCGCCTACGGGCCAACATTGAGCGGGACCGTCGGCTTGCCTTCTAGGCACGATCCTGCCGACAGCCTGGCCGACATCGTCGAAAATGCAGAGCGCATTGAGAGCTACCTGACTGGGATGGACCGCGACGCATTCGAGCGGGATGGGCGCACGCGGGACGCCGTGGAGCGCTGCCTGGAACGAGTGTGCGAAGCGGTTTTCCGCCTCGGCGGGCGAGTGGGCGAGTTGATGCCGGGTCATCCGTGGGGCGACATCCGCGGCATGGGCAATCGCCTGCGCCACGCTTACGACCGGGTGAACCTCGACATCGTGTGGAACACCGCCCGGGAGCGCATGCCCGCCCTCGCGGGCGACGCGCGGCGGGCGCTGGCGCAGTTGTCGGCGGAGCCGGACGATGCCGGCTGAGGCGGAGGCATTGGCAGCTTAAAGCCGCCGCACCGGCAGCGACCAAGCCAATAGCAGCCCCGTCGCGCTGAACGACGCAATGCACAGGAACGCCGCGCGGAACGCCGACCCGATCTCGCTCGCCGCCACGGCGCGCTGAAACGGGTCCGCGTGGTCGAGCACCGCCGGGCCGCGCTCCACGGTCTCGGCGAACAGCCCGGCGGTCGCCGGGTCGGTTGCGGAAAGCCAAGCGAACAGCACCGCGCCGACCAGCGCCGTGCCCAGCGCCGCGCCGATGGAGCGGGAGAACTGCACGGAGGCCGAGGCGGCGCCCAGGTTCTTCGGCCCGGCCACCATCTGCACTGTGGTCTGCACCACCGGCATGGTGGTGCCGAGCGACATGGACAGCAGGAGGAACACCGCCGGCAGCCCCGCTGTCGGTAACCGCCCGCCGCCCAATGCCAAGAACACCAGGCACGCGGTCACGGACACCAGGCCAAAGGACGGGAACACCGCGGTCCGCCCGGTGCGCGCGATCATCCGCCCGGTCAGCAAGGAGCCGAACGCCAGCCCGGCGGTAAGCGGCAATAGCAGAAGCCCCACCCGGCCCGGCGGCGCCCCGCGCACCACCTGCAAGTAGATCGGCATGAACGTCACGCAGGACACGACCGTGGCGCCGACGCAGGCGCCCATCGCGTCCGCGCGCCAGATCGCCGGCTGCCGCAGCAGCGCCACGGGGATCAGCGGGGCGGTGGTCCGCCGCTCCTGCCGCAGCAGCAGGAACAGCGATGCGAGCGCCAGCCCGACCAGCCCGGCCACGCCCGGCACGGCGGCGGCGGAAATGCGCTGCCCCCGTTCCAGCGCCATCAGCAGCGGCACGACGAAGCCCGAGAACAGGATCAGCCCCAGCCAATCGAACCGGAAGTGCCCTCGCGGCGGGGCGCCGTTCGGCAGCCGCACCGCCAGCACGGCCGCGAGCAGGCCCAGCGGCACGTTGATGAGGAACACCGACGGCCAGCCGAAATGCTGGGTCAGCCAGCCGCCCGCCACCGGCCCGAAGGTGGAGGAGGTCATGAAGATGGAGGCGAGGTAGCCCTGGTAGCGCCCCCGCTCCCGCGGCGGCACGGTTTCCCCCACCAGCGCCTGCGACAAGGTCATCAGCCCGCCGCCGCCGAAGCCTTGCAGCACGCGCGCCGCGACGAGCCACAACAGCGTGGGCGCTGCCGCGCAGCCGATGGAGGCCGCGATGAACACGGCCAAGGCCAGAAACAGCAGCCGCTTGCGCCCCAGCACGTCGCCCAGGCGGCCATACACCGGGGCGGCGATGGTGGTCGCCATCAGGTAGGACACGACCACCCAGGAAATCCGCTCCACGTCGCCCAGCGTGCCGGCGATGGCGGGCAAGGCGGTGGCGACGATGGTCGCGTCCACCGCCGCCATGAACATCGGCAGGCAGATGGACGGGAACACCCGCATGAACAGGCCGCGGGTGGA
>CAXTUO010000095.1:0-9145 GCA_964247175.1 uncultured Acetobacteraceae bacterium
GTGCACAAGCGCCGTGGCGCCAATCAGGGCATCCCGGTCGGGTCGCGGGTCAGGCACATGGAGCCGGGCGCAAACCTGAGCAACGGCTGTCGTGACTGCGAATATGCGACTTTTGAAAGCCGGAAGGACATAACCATCCATCCACCCTCGCAGGATCGCGCTTTGCGCGGGATCACGGCGTTGGAGCAGCAAAGTTCCTTTCTCCAACTCCATGATCGTCATCACGGACAAGTAAAGCTTGGCTGCTTGGATGCTGTTCGCCCACTGCGTGACCCGGGCATCGGCTCTGCCGCTTGTTGCCTTGCGAAACTCGGACAAGACGTTCGTGTCGAGCACATACATCTCAAGTGAGATCAACGGGCTTGGACTCGAAATCGAGCCGTGGCGGCTCGAAGTCGATATCCCCGACACCGGGCATTGCGAGCAGATCAATGATGCTGGGACCATTGGCGCTAAGCTTATGATATTCCTCAATCGTCAGCAGAACATAAGCATGCCGGCCCCGGTCGGTGATGAACACCGGCCCCTCCTTGGCCGCCCGCTTCGCCCCGCTGGTGTCCTGGTTGAAATCCCGGCTGGACATGGTGGTAACCGCCATGGTGGCCCCCCAACGATAAATGAATAGAAACCTTACTACATTTTGCCTCCCCACGCAATCAGCGCCCCGCCCGATCCCGCGGAACAACCCCGTTGACGCGCACCGTGTTGGGACCGACAACTACCTCCACGAACGGTGCCCGCAACGAGGCGCCGCCGGAGGAACTCCATGCCGAACCGCCCCATGCTGAGCATCGCGGCCGTCTTCGCCACCCTGGCCCTCGCCGCCGCATGCCCGGCCCAAGCCGACGAGGTCGTGCGGATTGCCTATATCGACCCGCTCAGCGGCTCGCTCGCCGCCACCGGCCAACTGGGCGAGCAGCACTTCCGCTTCGCGATCGACCGGGTGAACGCAAGCGGCGCCGCCGGGCCGGGCCGCAAGCTGGAGCTGGTGCCGCTCGACAACGAGGTCAGCCCGGAAAAGTCGCTGACCCTGCTGCGCAAGGCCATCGACGACGGCATCCGCTACGTGACCCAGGGCAACGGCTCCTCCGTCGCCTTTGCCCTGTCCGACGCCATCGCCAAGAACAACCGCCGCGCGCCCACCCAGTCCGTGATGTACCTGAACTACGCCGCCGTTGACCCGGCGCTCACCAACGACAAGTGCAACTGGTGGCATTTCCGCTTCGACGCCGACAGCGACATGAAGATGCGGGCGCTTACGGACTACCTGGTCAGCCAGGCGCAGATCAAGAAGGTTTACCTGTTCAACCCCGACTACTCCTTCGGCCAGTCCGTGGAAAAGGCGGCGCAGGCCATGCTGGCGAACCGCCGGCCCGATTTGCAGATCGTCGGCGTGGAGCGGGTGCCGCTCGGCAAGGTGAAGGACTTCACCCCCTACGTGCAGAAGATGCAGGCCGCCGGGGCGGACGCGGTGATCACCGGCAACTGGGGCGCCGACATGGGCCTGCTGGCCAAGGCGGCGACGGACGCTGGCTTCAAGGGGCTGTTCTACACCTACTACATGGGGTCCAGCGACGTGATCGCCGCCGCCGGCACCGGCGGCCGGGGCTACGCGCAGATCAGCGAGTACCACGCGAACCTCGGCATCCCCGAGCTGGAAACCATGGCGGCGGCGTTCGAGGCCAAGTACGGCAACCAGTTCTACTACTGGCGCGTGGTGAACGAGATCGACATGCTGGCCGCCGCGATGAAGCAGGCGAACAGCTCCGACCCGGCCAAGGTCGGCCAGGCCCTCTCGACCATGGTGCAGAAGACGCCCCTGGGCGACGCCGCCATGCGTCCGGACAACCACCAGCTGCTGCAGCCGATGTTCGTGTCCGAGCTGGAACCCGGCACCAAGTTCACCTTCCCCGACAACAAGATGGGCTTCAAGACCATCAGCCGCATCGAAGGGGAAGCGCAGCGCCAAGCCACCACCTGCAAGTTCCAGCCGCCGGCCTAAGTCTTTGGAACAGCTCGGCCTCATTCTGCTGAACGGCCTCGTGTACGGGCTGCTGCTGTTCATGCTGTCCGTGGGCCTCACCCTGATCTTCGGCATGATGGGGGTGCTGAACCTGGCCCATGCCAGCTTCTACATGCTCGGTGCCTTTCTCGCCTTCACCGTCAGCATCCGGCTCGGCTTCTGGGCGGCGCTGCTGATCGTTCCCGTGCTGGTGGGCGTGCTCGGCGCGGCCGTGGAGCGCTATGGCCTGCGTACAGTGCACAAGCACGGGCACGTGGCCGAACTGCTGTTCACCTTCGGCCTGGCCTTCATCATCGGCGAGGTCGTGCCGCTCATCTGGGGCCGCACCCCGGTGCCGTACCGCGTGCCGGCGTCGCTGGACTCCCCGTTGTTCTCCATTGCCGGCAATGCCTATCCGGCCTACCGGCTATTCATGATGGGGGTGGCCGTCGCCATGTTCCTGGCGCTGTATCTGGCGCTGGCCCGCACCCGGCTCGGCCTGGTCGTGCGGGCGGCGCTGACGCACCCGGACATGGTGGGGATGCTGGGCCATGACGTGCCCCGCGTGTTCACCCTCGTGTTCGGCGCGGGCTGCGCGCTGGCCGGGCTGGCCGGGGTGATCGCCGGCAACGCCTACACCACCGAGCCCGGCATGGCCCGCTCGCTTGGCGCCATCGTGTTCGCGGTCGTGGTGATGGGTGGGCTTGGCTCCATCTGGGGCGCGCTGGTCGCGTCGCTGCTGATCGGCTTCGTGCAGACCGCGAGCATCAGCCTCGACATGCCGCTGGGCACGGCGCTCCTGCGCCTCGGCATTCCCGTGAACACCGCCGTGCTGGGCGACCTGTGGCAGATCACGGTGGCCCGCGTGGCCCCGGTGGTGCCGTACCTGCTGCTGATCCTGGTGCTGGCATTGCGCCCGCGCGGCCTTATGGGCACGCGGTCCGCTTGATGCTGGCCCCGGCGCAACCGGCACTCGCCCGGCCACCGTCCGGCGCCGCGCTGCGCGCCGTGGCGCCCTGGGCGCTCGCGGCCCTGGCGGCGCTCGTCCTGCCGCACGTCGTGCCCGGCGGCTTCGGCTTGTCGCTGTTGTGCCGCATGGGCATCGGCATCGTGTTCGCGCTGTCGTTCAACATGCTGCTCGGCCAGGGCGGGATGCTCGACTTCGGCCATGCGGTGTTCCTGGGGTTCGGCGGCTTCCTGGCGATGTCGGCGATGCGGCTCGCGGACGCCGGCTGGTGGCTGCCGCTGCCCGCCTTGCCGCTGGTGGGTGCGGGGGGCGGCCTCGCCTCCGCGATCCTCGCCGGCTGGGTGTCCACCCGCCGCGCCGGCACCGCCTTTTCCATGATCACCCTCGGCGTTTCCGAGCTGGCCGTCGCCATCGTCCTCCTGCTGCCCGGCGCGTTCGGTGGCGAGGAGGGCCTGTCCGGCGACCGTTCCTCCGGCCCGACGCTGCTCGGCTACGACTTCGGCACCCAGATCCAGGCGTACTACCTGATCGCCGCGTGGGCCTGGGCGGCGGCGCTCTTGATGTGGCTCTACACCCGCACCCCGCTCGGCCGCCTCGCCAACGCCGTGCGCGACAACCCGGAGCGCGTGGGCTTCCTCGGATACGACCCGGCCCGCATCCGCCTGCTGGTGTTCGCGCTGAGCGGCCTGTTCGCCGGGATCGCCGGCGGCCTCGCCGCGCTGAACGACGAGATCGTGACGGCGGGCATCATGTCGCCGGAAGCGTCGGCCGGCGTGCTGCTGATGGCGTTCATCGGCGGCGTCGGCACCTTTTGGGGTCCGGTGCTGGGCGCGGTGCTGATCACCTTCCTGTCGGTCGCGCTCAGCATCGTGACCGACGCCTGGCAGCTTTACAGCGGGCTGCTGTTCGTGGCGATGGTGGTGTGGGCGCCGGGCGGCATTTCCGGCATCATCCTGGCGCACGCGCCGCTGGTCCGAGCCGGGCTGGCCGGGCGGCTCCTGCCGTCCTACGCCGCGATGCTGCCGGGCCTGGTTCTGGCGCTGGCCGGCATGGTGGGCCTGGCCGAGCTTGGATTCCGGCTGCAGGCGGTGCGCAACGGCGCGTCGCCGCGCCCGGTGTTCGGCTTGGCGCTGGACCCGCAGGGCGTGCTGCCTTGGCTCCTGGCAGCCGTGCTGCTGCTGGCCGGCGCTTCCTTGCTGCGCCGGGCCGCCCCGGCGGCGCGGGCGGCATGGCAGGAGGCCAGCGTCTTGGCCCAGGCCGCATGACGCCCGCCTTGCAGGTTTCCGGGCTGCACAAGGCGTTCGGCCCGACAAAGATCATCCAGGGCGTCGAGCTGACGGTCGCCCCCAATGAGCGCCATGCGGTGATCGGCCCGAACGGCGCCGGCAAATCGACGCTGTTCCACCTGATCTCCGGCCGGCTGTCCGCCGACGCCGGGCAGATCCTGCTGCATGGCCAGGACATCACCGGCCTTCCCCCGCACGCCATCTTCAACCGCGGCCTGGCCCGCAGCTTCCAAGTCACCAGCCTGTTCCCGCGCTTGTCGGTGTTCGAGAACCTGCGCGCCGCCGCCATGCGGACCCACGGCTGCGGCCATGCCTTCTGGCGCCGGCTGGAGGGGTTCTCTTCGCTGCGCCGCCGGGCGGAGGAGGTGCTCGCCCTGATCGGCCTGGAGCGCCGCCGCGACGCGCTGGCCGGGGCACTCGCCTACGCCGACCAGCGCGCCCTGGAGATCGGCGTCACGGTCGCCGGCGGCGCCGAGACCATCCTGCTCGACGAACCCACCGCCGGCATGAGCCGCGCCGAGACGGAGCGCGCCGTCACCCTGATCCGCCGCGTGTCGGAAGGCCGCACCCTGGTGATGATCGAGCACGACCTCGGCGTCGTGTTCGGCCTGGCGGACACGATCTCCGTCCTGGCGGAGGGCCGGGTGATCGCTTCCGGCCCGCCGGACACCGTGCGCGGCGACCCGGCCGTGCGCACGGCCTACCTGGGTGCGGCGGCGGAAGCGTTGGCATGATGCTGTCCGTCCAGGGCTTGCAGGCGTGGTACGGCAAGAGCCAGGTCCTGCACGGCGTTTCCATGCAGGTGGCCCGCGGCGAGATCGTGGCGCTGCTGGGCCGCAACGGCGCCGGGCGCAGCACGATGCTGAAAGCGGTCATGGGCGGCGTCGCACGCGACGGGCGGATCCAGTTTGACGGGCGGGAGATCGGCCGCTTGCCCCCGCATCAGGTGGCACGGCTCGGCCTCGGCTACGTGCCGGAGGACCGGGCGATCTTCCCGGACCTGACCACGGCGCAGAACCTCCTGCTCGGCGAGAAGAAGGGACCCGGCGGCCCGTTCGGCCTGTCCGACGCTTACGCCCTGTTCCCCCGCCTGCGGGAGCGCGCAAACGCCCCAGCCGGCGCGCTGTCCGGCGGCGAGCAGCAGATGCTCGCCATGTGCCGCACCCTGATGGGCTGCCCGGCGCTGCTGATGGTCGATGAACCCACCGAGGGCCTGGCGCCCATGATGGTGCAGACGGTGCGCGAGCTGCTGGTCGCCGTCGCCGCCCGGGGGGTGACGATCCTGCTGGTGGAGCAGAAGCTGGACATCGCATAGGCGATCAGCCACCGCCTGTACGTGATGGGCCATGGCGAGATCGTGTTCGAGGGCACGCCGGCGAGCCTCGCCGGCAACGCGCAGGTTCGGCGCGAATGGTTGGAGGTTTGAATAAAAGACATGGGCAGCATCAACGCAGCCGTGGACGTGCGGCATGACAACGGCGTGGCCGTGGTGGCGATGGACAACCCGCCGGTGAACGCGCTCGGCATCGCCCTGCGCACGGGGCTGATGCAGGCGATGCAGCAACTGCGCGGCGACCCGGCCGTGAAGGCGGTCGTGCTGTGCGGCACCGCCCGCGCCTTCAGCGGCGGCGCCGACATCACCGAGTTCGGCAAACCCCCGCAGGACCCCAACCTGCGCCAGGTGATCGCCGCGGTGGAGGACATGCCAATGCCGGTGGTCGCCGCGATCCAGGGCGTGGCGCTCGGCGGCGGGCTGGAACTGGCGCTCGGCTGCCACGCGCGGGTGGCGTGGGGGACGGCGCGGCTCGGGCTGCCGGAAGTCAAGCTCGGCCTGCTGCCCGGCGCCGGCGGCACCCAGCGCCTGCCGCGCGTCGTCGGCCTGGAAAAGGCGCTGTCGATGATCGTGACCGGCAACCCCATCGGTGCGAAGGAAGCGGCGGAGTGCGGCCTGGTGGACGCCGTGCTCGACGGCGCCTACCCCGACGCGGCGGTGGCCTGGGCGCAGAGCGTCACGGAGCGCCGCCGGGTGCGGGACCGCGACGACGCGCTGGCGCCGGCCCGGTCGGACCCCGGCCTGATCGACCGCGTGGCCGCGCCCTTGCTCAAGGCGTCCGGCGCCGCCGCTCCGCGCGCTTGCGTCGAGGCCGTGCGCGCGGCCGTCACCATGCCATTTGAGGAGGGCCTCGCCAACGAGCGCCGCCTGTTCGAGCAATTGGTCACGGGCGACGAGAGCCGCGCCCAGCGCCACGCCTTTTTCGCCGAACGCGAAGCGCAGAAAGCCGTGCTGCCGCCGGGCACGGAGCCCCGCCCCGTGGCCCGCGCCGCCGTGGTCGGCGCCGGCACGATGGGCGGCGGCATCGCCATGTGCTTCGCCAACGCCGGCATCCCCGTCACCGTGATCGAAACGGAGCAAGCGGCGCTCGACCGCGGCCTGGCCCGCATCGCCGAGCTGTATGGCATCTCCGCCAAGCGCGGCAGCATCACCCCGGCGCAAGCGGAAGAGCGCCGCGGCCGCATCCAGGGGCAGCTCGGCCTGGACGGCGCAAAGGAAGCGGACATCGTGGTGGAAGCGGTGTTCGAGGACATGGGCGTGAAGAAGGGGGTGTTCGCCGAATTGGACCGCCTCGCCAAGCCCGGCGCGGTGCTTGCCACCAACACCAGCTACCTCGACATCGACGAGATCGCCGGCAGCACCTCCCGTCCCGGCGACGTGCTGGGCATGCACTTCTTCAGCCCGGCCAACGTGATGAAGCTGTTGGAAGTGGTGCGCGGCCGGCAGACCAGCCCGGATGTGATCGCCACCGCCGCCGAGATCGGCAAGAAGCTGTCCAAGGTCGGCGTCGTCGTCGGCAACTGCTTCGGCTTCGTCGGCAACCGCATGCTGGCCCGGCGCAGCGACGCCGCCGAGCGCCTGCTGCTGGACGGCGCCAGCCCCGCCGAGGTGGACGCGGCGCTGACCGCATTCGGCTTCCGCATGGGGCCGTTCGCCATGGCGGATCTCGCGGGCCTCGACATCGGCATGAGGATCAGGAAAGCGTTCGGCAAGCGCGCCCCGGTGTCGGACGCGCTGTGCGACGCCGGGCGCTACGGGCAGAAGACCGGCAGCGGCTTCTACGTGTACGAAGGCCGCAACGCCACGCCCGACCCGGAGGTGGACCGCATCATCGCCGCTGAATCCGAAAAGCTCGGCATCATCCGCCGTCCCATCGGCGCGCAGGAGATCACCGAGCGGCTGATCTTTCCCATGATCAACGAGGGCGCCCGCATCCTGGAAGAGGGCATCGCCGCCCGGCCCGGCGACATCGACGCGATCTGGCTGCACGGCTACAACTGGCCGGCCTGGCGCGGCGGGCCGATGTTCTACGCCGACCTGGTGGGCCTGCCCCGCATCCGCGACCGCCTGCAGGACTTCTTCGCCGCCACGGGCGATGAGCTGCTGCGCCCGGCGCCTCTTCTGGTGAAGCTCGCCGACGCCGGCCAGGGCTTCGGGGGCGAGAAGGCCAAGGCGGCATGACCCGGCGTCAACATCCCTGGGAAGCAAGCTATCCGCCGGGCGTGCGCTGGGACATGCCGATCCCGACTGGCACGATCCCGGCGCTGCTCGACCGCATCGTGCGGGACTACGCCGACCGCCCGGCGCTGGAGTTCCGGGGAACCCGCATGACCTACGCCGAGCTGGGCCAGCGTGCGGACCGGCTCGCGCGCGGACTGATGGCGCTCGGTGTCCTGCCGGGCGACGCGGTGGCGCTGCTGCTGGGCAACAGCCCGGCCCACCCGGTCGCTTTTTTCGCCGTGCTGCGCGCCGGCGCCCGGGTGGTGCATCTCAGCCCGCTTGACCCCGTCCGGGCGATGGAGCGCAAGCTGCAGGACAGCGGCGCGCGCACCCTGATCGCCAGCAACCTGCCGTCCTTGCTGCCGCAGGCGCTCGCCGTCCGGCAGTCCGGCACCGTGGGCACGCTGATCGTGGCGGAAGACGCGGACTGGGGACCCGGCGGCGTCGATGCCCCCATGCTTGACGCTCCGGTGCCGCCCGGCGCCCGCACCCTGCGCGACCTCGATGGTCCCGACGCCGAATGGCCGGCGGTGGAGCCGGCGGACGTGGCGGTGCTGCAATACACCGGCGGCACCACCGGCACCCCGCGGGCGGCCATGCTGACCCATGCGAACCTCACCGCGGCCGTCGCGATCTACGACGCCTGGAGCGGCGACAGCGAGCGGAGCTACGCGCCGGGCGACAAGGTGCTCGTGGTGCTGCCGCTGTTCCACATCTACGCGCTGACCGCGGTGCTGCTGCGCGCGCTGTGGAGCGGGGTGGAGCTGATGCTGCGCGCCCGCTTCGACGTGAACCAGACGCTCCATGACATCGAGACCGGGCGCTGCACCCACTTCTACGGCGTGCCGACCATGTGGATCGCCATGGCCAACCACCCCGACATCGCGTCGCGCGACCTGTCGAGCTTGAAAGTCACCAGCTCTGGCGGCGCGGCCCTGCCGCATGAGGTGGGGGTGCGGATGGAGGGGATCACCGGGCTGCGGCTCGGCGGCGGCTGGGGCATGACGGAAACCTCGCCCGCCGGCACCAACCTGCCGCTCGACCGCGCGCCGGGGCCGGGCGACATCGGCCTGCCGCTGCCCGGCATCGAGATGGACGTGGTGGCGCTGGACGACCCCACCCGCGTGCTGCCGCCGGGCGAGATCGGCGAGGTCCGCATCCGCGGCCCCAACGTGACGCCCGGCTACTGGCGCCGCCCGGAGGAAACGGCGGAGGCCTTCGTGGACGGCTGGTTCCTGACCGGCGACATCGGCCGCATGGCGCCGGACGGCATGTTCACCCTGGTGGACCGCAAGAAGGACATGATCATCTCCGGCGGCTTCAACGTGTATCCCCGC
>CAXTUO010000096.1:0-9058 GCA_964247175.1 uncultured Acetobacteraceae bacterium
GACCAACTGCTCGGCCAGGTCAGGCCCGACGAAGTGCCGCCCATCGTCGCGGAGCTTCGCGAGCCGGCGCGGGGTCGTGCGGGCAAAGGCGTGCGCGGTGGGATATTCAGCGAGCAAGCAGGTGGCGAGCATGCTGTCGAGGCTGCGGACGTAGCGGGTGAACTCGGGAAAGCCGAGATCGATCAGGTCGTGGAGTTGGCGAACGCGGTCGTCGAAGTCCTGGCGCAGCCGGTCGCGGTGGCGGACCAGCTCGCGCAAGCTCTCGGCGGCTTCGTCATGCAGGCGGGTGGGTGCGGGCCGCTTCTCGAAGGCGAGGCGGGCGAGGCCGACGGCGTCGATAACGTCGGTCTTGGTGCCCTCAAGGTTTGCATCCTGGAAGCGCCGGGCGAGGAACGGGTTGTGCAGGGCGACTTCGTGGCCGGCCGCGGTCAGCACGGCAAACAAGTTCTTCCAGTGATGCCCGGTGGCCTCCATGGGGATCAGGACGGGCGGCGGCCCGAGCGCCTTGAGCAGCGTGTCGTAGCCCGCGCGGTCCTCGCTGATCGGTATGGGCCTGCCAATCGGCATGCCGTGCGCGTCGAGACGCGCGAGCACGTGGCGTTCAGATGCGACGTCGATGCCGGCGAACATGATCCCTCCCTGGTTGGTCAGCGGCGGAAAGCCTCGGAGCCGGCGTCCATGCTCACGCTTGTCCAAGCGAGGACGCAAGCGGGCGAGGCTTGGCCTCAGGATACCGTTCGAGCCTTGAACGCCGGCCGAGGGCGCCATTCGCATCGACGAGGACAAGCCCTCAAGCGACGCGCGGCGACCTTCTTCCAGCAACCGATGCGCAACCTTAGCCAAGGAGCACACCGGTGAGTGAACGAGTGACAAGCGACGTGGAAAGCCGCATGGTCGGCATCGTCGCCGAACGGCAACCGGTGCAGAACGAGTGGGTGAGCCATCGTTGGCGCGTGACCGCCATCCTCCCCGGTGCGGCCGCTGTGCCAGACTGGACATGCCTTGAGGAGCGCGACGGCACCAGGCGCTACTACGCCGGCGCGGCCGAACTGCTGCTGTTCCCGCGTGAGACCGATACGCTGAAGTACAACATCGAGGGCAAGGCGCCTGCGATCTACGTGTTCCTGCGGCCGCATGGCGGGTCGCCCGGCATGCTGCTGGCCGGCGCCACCGCTTGCGTCGGCGAGGCGCACGCCCATGCGGACACCGGGACCGACTTGGTCGAGGCCGTGCCGATGCCGGCGGACTTGCGGGCCTGGATCGGCGGCTTCGTCGCGCGCCACCATGTCGAGCGCCCGGTCTGGAAGCGCAAGCGCGACGGCGCACGCGAACGGCCCGGCGCATGAGTGGGCCGGGCTTCCTTTCCCGCTGGGCGCATCGCAAGGCCGCAGCACAGCGCAGCGCCGACCCGCTGACAGTGCTGGATGCGCAAGCGGCCGTGGATGCCGAAGCGGACCTGCCGCCGCTTGAGACGCTGGATGCCGCGAGCGACTACACGGGCTTCCTTGCCGCCGGGGTCTCGCGCGCGACCCAGACCCGGGCGTTGAGCATTGCCTGGGCCAGCGACCCCGCCATCGCCGGCTTCCGCGGCATGGCGGAGTACGACTGGGACTTCAACGCCGTCGGCTACGGCCGGCTCGCCGCCGGAGACAACGTCGCCGCCCTGCTGCAGCAGATCATCTTGCCCATCCAGGACCGCCCGCCGGCAGACGCCGGAGTGGAACCACCCGCGCCGGCGGTGGCCGAAGCGCCATTGCCTGTTTCAGTCCGCGTGCCTGATGCCAGGCTCGCCGTCGCGCAGATCGAACCAGTCCCGGAGCCGGTCGTTGAACCCCAGCCAGGCGCCAAGCCGTCGGCGCGACGTCATGGCGGAGCGTTGCCAAGCTGATGCAGGCGGCAGCCCTCGGATCGCCAGTTCTGGACGAGGCGGATCGCGCCCGTGCCTTCTTGTACCGGCTGCTCGGCTCGGCTTTGGCCGGGCCACCCGACAGCAGGACTCTCCAGCGTCTCGCCGCGCTTGGTGGCGACACGGGCGCGCTGGGCGAGGCGTTGCGCGCACTCTCCCAGGCGGCGCGCGAAACCGATTTGGACGCGGCTGCACGAGAGTACGACGCCTTGTTCATCGGCGTGGGGCGGGGCGAGCTGATGCCCTACGCGTCGTTCTACCTCACCGGCTTCCTGCATGAGCGTCCCCTGGCGCGGGTGCGCGAAGACATGGCAAGGTTTGGCCTGGAGCGCGCCGTGGGCCGGTCGGACCCCGAGGACCACATTGCGACGATATGCGAGGTGATGGCCTGCCTGATTGAAGGGATTGACGGCGCGCCGTGGCCGGTGGCCCAGCAGAGCGGGTTCTTCCGCCGTCACCTCGATCCCTGGGCCGGCCGCCTGTTCGCCGACCTGGAGAAGGCGTCTTCCGCGCGGTTCTACCGTCCGGTAGGGACGCTGGGCCGCTTGCTAGTGCAAATCGACCGCGACGGTTTTCTGTTGGAGGGATGATGACCCGAGATGCGAACGACACACCGAAGCGGCCCGGCGGCGTGAACCGCCGCGACATGCTGGCCCGCGCCGGCCTGGCTACCGCCGCGGCCGTTGCTGGGCCGGCTCTGCTGCCGCCGGCGGCCGAGGCCTTCCGCGCGACGCCGCAGGAGAATGCGCCGCGCTACAAGGACAGCGAGCACGTGAAGACCTACTACCGGATCGTCGGGCGCTAGGAGTACGGCCATGTTGACCAAGCGTCGCCCCGCATCGTCCCGTCCGGCTGCAACGCATGCCGCTCTGGCGACCCCCGATGAGCAGCCCACTGCGCTGGACCGCCGCAAGTTCCTGCGCGCCTCCGGCCTTGTGGGGGCGGTGGGCGCTGCCGGCGCCGCGGGGGCGTTCACGGTGGCCACCGTGCAGCCCGCAAAGGCTGGCGACGTGGTGCCCGGCGTGCCGGAGCAGACACGGAAGTCTATCTGCCCGCACTGCTCGGTCGGCTGCACGGTGATCGCGCGGGTGCAGAACGGCGTTTGGGTCGGGCAGGACCCGGCGTTCGAAAGCCCGATCAACCTTGGCACGCACTGCGCCAAGGGTGCCGCGGTGCGGGAGCTGGTCAGCGGCGAGCGGCGACTGAAGTATCCGATGAAGCTGGTGGACGGCGAGTGGAAGCGCTTGTCCTGGGACCAGGCGATCGACGAGGTCGGCGACCGGCTCCTGAAAATCCGGGACACCTCCGGCCCGGACTCGGTGTTCTGGCTCGGCTCGGCCAAGTTCATGAACGAGACCGCGTATCTTTTCCGCAAGTTCGGCGCAATGTGGGGCACGAACACCATCGACCACCAGGCCCGCATCTGCCACTCCACCACCGTGGCCGGGGTCGCCAACACCTTCGGCTACGGCGCGCAAACCAACAGCTACAACGACCTGGTCAACGCCAAGGCGATCCTGGTCATGGGAAGCAACGCGGCGGAGGCGCACCCGGTCTCGATGCAGCACCTGCTGCGCTCGAAGGAGGTCAACCGGTCCCAGTTGATCGTTCTCGACCCGCGCTTCACCAGGACCGCGGCCCACGCCACCGAGTATGTGCGCATACGCCCCGGCACCGACATCCCGGTGATGTGGGGCATGCTGTGGCACGTGTTCGAGAATGGCTGGGAGGACAAGGAGTTCATCCGCCAGCGGGTTTACGGCATGGACGAGATCCGCGCAGAGGTGAAGAAGTGGACGCCGGAGGAAGTCGAGCGCGTGTCCGGCGTGCCCGGCGCCCAGCTCAAGCGCGTGTCCGAGATCATGGCGATGAACCGACCGTCCACCGTGGTCTGGTGCATGGGGGCGACGCAGAAGACGGTCGGCACCGCGAACGTGCGGGCGTATTCGATCCTGCAACTGGCGCTCGGCAACATGGGCGTCGCCGGCGGCGGCACGAACATCTTCCGCGGCCACGACAACGTGCAGGGCGCCACCGACATGGGCGTCGACGTCACCACCTTGCCCGCCTACCTCGGCCTCGACGAGGGCGCTTGGCGGCATTTCTGCCGGGCGTGGGATGTCGAGTACGATTGGATGGTGTCCCGCTTCGCTTCCAAGGCGATGATGCAGAGCAAGGGCGTGCCGACCACGCGCTGGTTCGATGCGGTCACCATCGACAAGAGCCAGCTCGACCAGCCGGACAACATTAAGGCGATGGTGGCCTGGGGCCACGCCGCCAACTCCGTGACCCGCGAGCCGGCGATGCGCAGCGGCCTCGACAAGCTCGACACGCTGGTGGTGATCGACCCGCACCCCACCACCTTCGCGATCTCCGGCAACCGCAGGAACGGCACGTACCTGTTGCCGGCCTGCACCGCGTTCGAGCAGGCCGGCAGCCTGTCGGCGTCGAACCGGTCCCTGCAATGGCGCGAGCAGGTGGTGAAGCCGATCTTCGAGTCCAAGATGGACATGGAGATCATGTACTTGTTTGCGAAGAAGTTCGGCTACGCCGAGCAGCTTTGCAAGCATATCGACGTGCAGGACAATGTCCCGGTCGTGGAGGACGTGCTGCGCGAGATCAACCGCAGTTGCTGGGCGATCGGCTACAGCGGGCAGTCTCCCGAGCGGCTGAAGATGCACATGCTGCACCAGGCCGATTTCAGCCCGGAAACCCTGCGTGCCGAGGCCGGCCCCTTGAAAGGCGAGTACTACTGCCTGCCGTGGCCGTGCTGGGGCACGCCGGAGCTGAAGCATCCGGGGTCCCTCCATTTGTACGACGTGAAGGTGTCGGCCATGGAGGGCGGCAGCGGCTTCCGTGCCCGCTGGGGCGTGGAGCGCGACGGCGTGAGCTTGCTGGCCGAGGACTCCTATCCCGTCGGGTCCGACATCAAAGGCGGCTATCCCGAGTTCACCATGGCCGTGTTGAAGAAGCTCGGCTGGGACAAGGAACTGACCGCCAAGGAGATGGCGATCATCGAGAAGGTCGGCGAGGACCAGCCGGGCGGCTCGAACATCGACCTCGTCAGTTGGCAGACGGATCTTTCGGGCGGGATACAGCGGGTGGCGCTGGCGCATGGCTGCGCGCCGTTCGGCAATGGCAAGGCGCGTGCGGTCGCCTGGAACCTCGTGGACCCGGTGCCCGTCCACCGCGAGCCGATCTACACGCCAAGGCGTGACCTGCTGGCGCAATACCCGGCGCTGCCCGACCGCCGCGACTTCCGCCTGCCCCAGCTCAGCCAAAGCCTGCAAGCGGTGGACCACGCGGCCCGGTTCCCCATGATCCTCACCTCCGGCCGCATCGTGGAGTACGAGGGCGGCGGCGACGAGACGCGGTCGAACCGTTGGCTTGCGGAGATCGTCCAGGAAGCCTATGCCGAGGTCAACACCGAGGACGCCAAGCGTCTGGGGATCAAGGACGGCGCCATGGTCTGGCTGTATGGCGCCGAGAACAACAGCCGCGCCCGGATCAAGGCGCATGTGAGCAACCGCACCGGGCCGGGCGTGGTGTTCATGCCGTTCAGCTTCGGCGGCATATGGCAGGGCGAGGACGGTCGCAGCAAATACCCGCCGGGCCTTGATCCCGTGGTGCTCGGCGAGGCTGTCAATCAGCTCACGACGTACGGCTACGATGCCGTGACGCACATGCAAGAAACCAAGGTGACGCTATGCCGCCTCGAAGCGGCGTGAGAGGGCAGCCCGATATGGCACGCATGAAGTTCCTTTGTGACGCCGAGCGCTGCATCGACTGCAATGCCTGCGTCACCGCTTGCAAGAACGAGCACGAGGTGCCCTGGGGCATCAACCGCCGCCGTGTGGTGACCCTGAACGATGGCGAACCCGGCGAACTGTCGATCTCAATGGCCTGCATGCATTGCACCGACGCGCCTTGCGCCACGGTCTGCCCGACCAACTGCTTCCTGCAAACGGAAGACGGGATCGTGCTGCAGAACAAGGATCTTTGCATCGGCTGCGGCTACTGCTTCTACGCCTGCCCATTCGGCGCGCCGCAGTTCCCACAGGTCGGAGACTTCGGCACGCGCGGCAAGATGGACAAGTGCACCTTTTGCGCCGGCGGCCCGGATGTCAGCAAAGCGAACACCCCGGAACAGTATGCCCAGTACGGCACCAACCGGCTGATCCAGGGCAAGCTGCCGCTTTGCTCGGAGATGTGCTCCACCCACTCCCTGCTGGCGGGGGATGGCGCGGTGATCGGCGAGATCTACAAGGAGCGCGTGCTGAAGCGCGGCTACGGCTCGGGGGCGTGGGGCTGGTCCACAGCCTATCGCGACCATCCGCAGGCGGGAGAGGCTTGATGCGCCGTGCGCTTCTCGGCCTGCTGCTCCTGCTCGGGCTTGGTGCGGGCTTTCCAGCCTCTGCCGCCCCCGAGCCGCCGGGCGGGGATCGCGGCCAGGAATTGCTGCACCATAACCTCCCGAACCACAGCGATGCCGAGTTGCTGCGGCGGCTGAACGAGACGGCGATGCCGCCCGGCACGATCAGCGGCTACACGCACATCCCCGACCAAAAGGCCGAGGTGCTGGAGCAGCCTGCCGGACGCCTGTTCCAATCCTGGATGGTGAACTGGCGGCGCTGGATCGAGGCGGCGTTGATCGTGGTCGCCGTGCTGTCGATGGCGGGCCTGTATCTGATCGCGGGTGTCATGATTTACCGGTCCGACCCGCAGGGCCGCACCATGCAGCGGTTCAACCAGTTCGAGCGCTTTATTCATTGGATGACGGCGTTTACCTTTGTGGTGTTGGCGCTGACCGGGCTGAACCCGGTGTTTGGCCGCTTGCTGCTTCAGCCATTGATTGGCGATGCGGCGTTCTACCATCTGACGGTCTGGGGCAAGCTCGCGCACAACTTCTTCGGCTTCTCGTTCATGGCCGGCTTGGCCGTGATGGCGCTGCAATGGCTGGGTGAGAACCTGCCCCGGCGTGAGGACCTTACCTGGATCAAGATGGCCGGCGGCATGTTCGGCGGCGGCCATCCACCGGCCTGGAAGTTCAACGCCGGCCAGAAGATGATCTACTGGTTCGCCGTGTTCGGCGGCGGCCTGATCTGCCTGACCGGCGTTTCGCTGATCTTCCCCTTCTACGTCACCGGCATCAACGGGATGCAGGTCCTGCAGGTGACGCACTCGGTGATGGCGGCGATCATGATCGCGATCGTCATCGGCCACGTCTACCTGGGCTGGATTGGCGTGAAAGGGTCCATAGACGCCATGTGGCGGGGCCGGGTGGACGTGAACTGGGCGCGCACGCACCATCCACTATGGCTTGAGCAGGAGGTCGCAAAAGGCAATGCGCCCCGTGATGCGCTTGAGGGGATGCATCCTGCGGAGTAGGCCCTGTGCCAAACCGCTAGGCTAACGGGTCGCATCTATGGCGAGCCGTGTGAAGGAATTGCCGCTTGGCAAAATGCGTTCTCTACGGACGTGCAGATGGCGCGGTGAAAGCCTGCTCTGCGCTGACTTGCATGCCCCGGGTGAGCAAAAGGCTGGAAATTCCCGCCCCTATGATTGAGGCCAGCACGGCAGCCAAGAAAACCTTCATGAATTCCACAATTCCTAACTGCACGTCCTCGCTGCGGGCAACCAAGGTCATTCGCCCAACAATTTGAGTTGTGAACGTCGCCACAATGGCGCGGTTCTACGTGCCGGCCCGTAGAGGCACAACAAAGTTGAGACTGTCCAGAAGCTGGGGAGATGTGGACGGAAGCGATACGACCCGCCGGGCCAGGGCAGGCTGGGAGATCGTGGATGGAGTTGGTGCTGCAACTGGTCGAAACGCGTGCAGGCAGCAAGTCGCCATACATCGACGTGCTGGAGCTCAGCCGCCCCAGCAACCTGCGCGACATCGCCGCCTAACACTACAATTGAATGACATGGTCGATGGTGCTGCATTCCCGTTTGGCTGGGACTGCATGGATGATGGCTGCCTCGATAAGGACGATGCTGGATCTGAGGGCGTCGTCGCTGCGCGACGTGAAAGCCCGGATACGGCCGTTGTTCACCCAAGCCCGAGTGGCGGCGTCGGCAGGCCTGTTCCTGGATGGGCTGTTGGGGCTGGAGCGGCGCAAGACCGGGTGGATGCGGGCCGAGGTAGCGGGCGATCCCAGCCCCTGGCGGCAGCAGGCCATTCTCGGGCGCGGCCAGTGGGACGCGAATGCGCTGTGTGACGTGGTGCGCGAGTATGCGCTGGAAACGCTGGCCGACCCGGATGCGGTGCTGGTGATCGACGAGACCGGCTTCCTCAAGCAGGGCAAGGCGTCCTGCGGGGTGGGGCGGCAATACGCCGGCTCGGCTGGCAAGATCACGAATTGCCAGATTGGGGTGTTTGCGGCCTATGTGTCCCGGCACGGCCACGCCTTTGTTGGCCGTGCGCTCTACCTGCCGAAAGCCTGGACGGACGACCCGGCCTGATGTTGACCCACTCTCGTGGAGTGTTGGGGAGCTTGGGTGATTACGGTTCCGTTGTAGCTGCCTCCATCGCTGCTTCGTAAGCCATAGGCGAGCGGTAGCCCAGGGCGGAGTGGAGGCGGGCGGGGTTGTACCAGCCCTCGATAAAGCCAAAACAGGCCATGCGGGCCTCTGCTTGCGAAGCGGCGCCGTTCGAGCAGCTCGCATTCGAGCGTGGCGAAGAAGCTCTCGCACATGGCATTGTCGTAGGCATCGCCGACCGATCCCATGGACGGCCGCACGCCTGCTTCCTTGCATCGCTTGCCGAACGCCAGAGAGGTGTATTGGTAGCTGCTTGTATGGGGCCTTTTCTGTCAAAGGGAATTTGCCCATTGCGGTCTTTGTTGGCGCGAGTTGGCTTGGCCTGGTAGCAGGCCTGCTTTTCCGTAGAGGCATCGCGTTGCCCTGGAGTGGCTTCGGCTTCTGGCTCCATGGCGTCAGATCTCCCCGCATTCCACGCCGCCTAATTCGTTATGTAACGTATTGCACTTGGTTCGGTCTGCCTGCAGGCAGACCCGTCGTGTGACCCAAGCGCGGGGTTGGCAAAACGAACCGAGGGGAGCCCGCCCATGCGCGCGAACCTCGCGCCGCAACCTTGTATTCGGTTGAACCCGCCTGGGGTCCGGACCATGAAGCAGCCATGCGCTTCAG
>CAXTUO010000097.1:0-8992 GCA_964247175.1 uncultured Acetobacteraceae bacterium
GTATGCTGACCGCAACGCTGGGCGGATCGAGCAGCAGGCCGCCTTTCTCATAGGCAGCCTTGCCCAGTTCCCAAGCCGCCTGGCTCAGGGGGGACCGATTGATCGGAAACCGGGCGATCCGGCTGACTGCGGCCGCACGGAGGAAGAAGTCCCTCGCCTTGCCGCCATCGCCCTTGGCCAACTCCTCCTCGGCCCGGCCAGCGAGCTGCTCGGCAATCGGAAGGAATGGCTTGGCGTAGTCGTCCGGCCGATACAGCAACAAAAGATCATCGTCCGACAGCCTGACCAAGTCGGCGAAGATTGGGTCGAAGTCCGCGACGTTGGCGTCGGTGAACGGGTAGATGCCAGCAGCGCACGCCCCCCGCCACTTTTGTGACCAGAGCGCCGACACTGACGCATGATAGGCGAAATACGGGAAGCCGTTGCGCAGTTCTCTCGCGGTTGACTGCACATGGTAAGGCGGAGCGACGATCTTGGGGGAGTTTCGCATGACGTGCTGACGCCTCTCTCAGGTGGACTGCGGTTCGCTGAAATGCTGTTGCGAGCTATGCCGCAATTTGAGTGACGCCGTGATCAGGCGGCGTCCTGTGCTGGCGTGTCGGCGACCTCGACGCCGTTGGTGAAATCAACGCCTTGAACGACCTTGGGCACGAGGCGGGAGGTTCGACCAGGTCAGGTGTGGCCATGAACGCCAGAGTTCCTCGAACGAAAACGGACGGTCAATCAACCCGCCGCCCTCAGCATCGCGATGCCCACGCTCTGCGCGATGCAGATTTCGGCCAGCGCCCAAAGGGAGATCTGCGGCGGAAGGAAGTAGGAATGCCGGGTCATGGAACGGGATGTCCGGCTCGTGCCGCGTAGCCTTCGCGCCGACGAAGCAAGGCAAAATGGTCGTTTGTTCGGCTTTGAACTGTAAATCCAGGCGTTCCAGGGACTGCTAAACTGGTTTAAGTTCAGGAACGGGTTCATGGGTTTGTGAGAGCGCGATGGCGCTCGCGGTTGGGCGGCCGCACGCGGGACATAGGGCGTCCCACGCTGCGCACCGCCCTGGCCGCCCACTGGCCTAAGCCTTTACCCAAACCGTCTGCGCGTTGACGAACTCGCGGATGCCGAAATGCGACAGCTCGCGCCCGTAGCCGCTCTTCTTGACGCCGCCGACCGGGGTGCGCGGGTCCGACTCCGTGTGGCCGTTGATGAACACGGCGCCCGTTTCCAGCCGGCGGGCGATGGACCGGGCGCGCCCGAGGTCGGCCGTCCAGAGATTGCCGCCCAGCCCGAACTCGCTGTCGTTGGCCAGGCGGATCGCATCCTCGGCGTCGGCGGCGACGACCATGGCGGCGACCGGGCCGAAGGTTTCCTCGTTGAAAGCGGCCATGCCGGGCTTCACCGCGTCGAACACGGTAGGCTCATAAAAGAACCCGGCGCCGTCCCGCTTGCGCCCGCCCAGCAGCAGCCGGGCGCCTTGGCGTCCCGTCGCCTCCACCTGCTTGTGCAGCCCGTCCCGCAGGTCCGCCCGGGCGATCGGGCCGATGTCGGAGGCCGGGTCCATCGGGTCGCCGACGACGAGGCCGCGGGCCGCCTCGACGAACTTGGCGGTGAACGCCTCGGCGATCGGCGCTTCCAGGATGAAGCGCTTGGCCGCCAGGCAGACCTGCCCGGCGTTGCCGAACCGCGCCTTGATCCCGCTCGCCACGGCCCGGTCCAGGTCCGCATCGGCCAGGACGATGAACGGGTCGGACCCGCCCAGCTCAAGCAGCGACTTCTTGACGGCCTTCGCCGCGAGCGCCGCAACCGCCGCCCCGGCGCCCACGCTGCCGGTCAGGGTCACGGCCGCGATGCGCGGGTCTTGCAGCAGCGCGCCCGTCGCGTCGTTGCCGACGTTGACCACGCCCAGCAGCCCCGCCGGCGCGCCGGCCTTGGCAAAGGCGTCCCGCAGCGCGTAGGCGCAGCCCAGCACGTTGGGCGCGTGCTTGAGCAGGAAGGCGTTGCCGCCCAGCGTGATCGGCACGACCGCGCGCATGACCTGCCACAGCGGGAAATTCCACGGCATGATGCCGAGCACGGTGCCGATCGGCAGGAAGGACACGTAGGCCTGCCCGCCCTCGACCGGCGCCGGCTCGTCGGCCAGCATGGCCGGCCCGTGCTCGGCGAACCAGGACGCGAGGCCGGCGCACTTCGCGACCTCGGCCCGGGCTTCGCCGATCGTCTTGCCCATCTCGGCCGTGATCAGGCCGGCCAAGCGGTCGAGGTCCTCCGTCAGCACGGTTGACAGCCGGTGCAGCATCTCCGCCCGGCGCTCGACCGGAGCTGCGCGCCAGGTCCTGAAGCCTTGGTCCGCTTGGCTGACCAGGGCCTCGACCTGCGCCGCGTCGTCGATTGCGTAGCGGGCGATGACGGCGCCGGTCGCCGGGTTGACGGTGTGGATGTCCTCTGGCTGCTGCGTATTCATGGGCGCGCTCCTGTTCAGGTCGCCGGCGCCAGTTGGGCCAGGCGGTCGGTCAGCTTGACGTTTTCGCTGTAGTCCACCGGGCAGGTCACGACCGTGACCCCGTCGGAGGCGAGGGCCGCTTCCAGCGCGGGCAGCAGGCCGCCCGCTTCCGTCACGCGGACGCCCTTGGCGCCGAAGCTTTCGGCATAGGCGACGAAGTCCGGGTTGGTGAAATCGACGTGCTCGTGCTCGTGCAGCTCGATGTCCATCTTCCACTTGATCAGCCCGTAGGCGGCGTCCTCCCAGATCAGGACCGCCAGCGGGATCTTCTCGCGCAGCGCGGTCGCGATCTCCTGGCTGTTCATCATGAACGCCGCGTCGCCCATGGACGCGAGGACGCGGCGCTGCGGGAAGGCGAGCTTGGCCGCCATCGCGCCGGGCAGCGCGAACGCCATGGTCGAAAGCCCGTTGGAGATGATGCAGGTGTTGGGCGCCTGCGCCGGGTAAAGCCGCGCCATCCACATCTTGGCCGCCCCGGTGTCGGCCAGCACGATGTCCCGGTCGCCCAGCGCGCGGCGGATGTCGGCCACGATGCGCGCGGGCTTGAGCGGAAAGGAGTCGTCGGCGGCGCCCTGCGCGAGTTCCTCGTCGTGCTCCGCGCGCGCCTGCGCCAGGTCCAGCGTGGGCCGGCGCTCCAGCATCGGGGCGAGCGCATCGAGCGCGGCCCCGATGTCGCCGATCAGGCTGAGCTCCGGTTGGTACGACTTGTCGCTGTCCTGGGCGAACTCGTGCAGGTGGACGATGCGCTTGTCGCCCTTCGGGTTGATCTTGATCGGGTCGAACTCCTGGATTTCGTAGCCGACGGCGAGGATGGCGTCCGCCTCGTCGAAGCTCGCGTTCTCGTAGTCGGGCCGCATGAAGCCGACCGTGCCGATCGCGTTCGGGTGCGCGTCGGGGATCACGCCCTTGCCGTGGAACGTGACCGCGACGGGCAGGTTGGCCGCGTGCGCGAAGCGGACAAGCGCGTCCGAAGCGCCGGCGCGCGCCACGCCGTGGCCGGCGAGCACGATCGGACGCCGGGCTTGGCCCATGATCCCGGCCGCCAGCCCGAGCGCTTCCGGCGCCACGCGCGGCTTGGCGTCGTGCGGGATGCGCAGCGGGGGCGGCGCGCCGGGCATGGAGACCTGCTCGACGTCCTCCGGCACGGCGAGGAACACCGCGCCCGGCCGCCCGGTCTGCGCCAGGTCGAACGCCTTGCGCACCATCTCGGGGAGGGCGGCCGGCGTCAGCACCGTATCCGACCACTTGGTGACGGGGCGGAACATCGCCGAAAGATCGATGGACTGGTGGCTTTCCTTGAAGATGCGGCTCAGCCCGACCTGCGCGCCGAGCGCGACCAGCGGCGCGCTGCAGGTTTGCGCGTCCG
Source organism: uncultured Acetobacteraceae bacterium (assembly GCA_964247175.1). Classification (GTDB taxonomy): domain Bacteria; phylum Pseudomonadota; class Alphaproteobacteria; order Acetobacterales; family Acetobacteraceae; genus CAHJXG01. Next base: position 3,855 of record CAXTUO010000097.1, read on the forward strand.
CGGTGCCGAGCAGGAGGTTGATGGCGCCCGGGCCCAGGGTGGCCGAGCACACGCCGGCGCGCCCGGTCAGGCGGCCGTAGATGTCCGCCATGAACGACGCCGCCTGCTCGTGGTGGACGAGGACGTAGCGGATCCTGCCCGACCGCTTGAGGGACCGGATCAGCCAGATGTTCTCCTCGCCCGGCAGGCCGAAGACGTATTCCACCCCTTCGGCCTCAAGGCAGCGGACAAGCAGGTCGGACGCGGCGTCGTTGTCGTGGTCGGACATTCAATTATCTCCAACGTTGTGGGGGCGGGCACGTCAGCGGGAGCCGAGTTCTTCCATGGCCTGGATGGCCGCGGCGTAGTCCTCGTCGGCGTGCTTGTTGGTGGCCAGGACGAAGAGCTGCGTGGCGGCGGCCATCGTCGCCAAGGGCACGCCGCGGCGCCCGGCGTCGGCCAGGAGGAGGCCCATGTCCTTGGCGACCAGCCGGGTCGGGAACTGGGACGGGTAGTGGTTGTGCTTGGCCATCTCCAGCTTGCGCCGGTGGTGCTCGGAAACAAGGATCAGGTCCTGCAGCGTCTCGATCAGCACCGTGCGGTCCAGGCCGGCTGCGGTGCCGTAGCGAAGCCCTTCCGCCAGCGCCGCGGTGCCGAGCGCCATGACGCCGTTGATCGCCAGCTTCATCGCGATGCCGTGGCCGGCCGGGCCGGCATGGACGACCTTGCGCGCCAGGGCGTCCAGGATCGGCCGGGCCGCCTCGATGTCGTCGGCTTTTCCGCCGGCGAGCACGACGAGTTGGCCGCTTTCCGCTTCCGGCGTGCTGCCGGACACGGGCGCCTCGACGAAGCGGACGCCGCGCTCCGCCGCCGCTTCGGCCAGGCGCTTCGACGCATCGGGCGACACCGTGCTGGTGTCGATCAGCAGTTGGCCGCTCCGTGCGCCGTGCAGCGCGCCGTCGGGGCCGAGCGTCGCCGCTTCGAGCGCCGCGTCGGCCGGGACGGAAACGACCATCGCGTCCACCTCGCGCGCCAGGGACGCCGCATCCTTGAAGAGCGCGACGCCGCCGATCTCCGCCTCGTGGTGGGCCGGATCGGAGGCGGCCGTCGCGAAGCCGGCGGACCGCAGCCGCCCGGCCATGTTCTGCGCCATCGCGCCGAAGCCTATGAAGCCGACCTTCATGTTGGCCTGTTTCGCGGCGGCGGGCGGCTGGGATGTGTCCATGTCGGTACTCCTATTGGCGGCGGCGTGATCAGCGCGTGAGCAGGACGGCGGCGGCCATGCTCAGGGCGGAAAGGACGTAGCTGTAGAGCATGACGGAGGCACTCTCCTTCTCGGCCGTGCGGTAGCGGACCGAAAGGATGACCAGCATGACCGCGCACGGCATGGAAAGGGCGACGACCAATTCGCTCAAGGCCTCCCTGCCCAGCCCGGCGACGCGGAACAGCAGCAGCGACAAGCCCGGCACGACCGCCAAGCGCGCCGCCGTGCTCGTCACGATCGGGACGGAGACCGTCGGCGTTTGCGCACGCAGGATGATGCCGCTTGCGAACAAGGACACGCCGGACGTCGTCGATCCCAGCAACTGGAGCGACGCGACCAGGGGCTTCGGCACGGGCACGCCCGCGAACACCAGCGCGACGGCGGCAATCGGCGCCCAGACCGACCGGCTCCTCCAGCGACGACAGCAGGATGGCGGCCACGGACGGTCCCGCATCCGCCGCCTTGGCGCGGCCCGCACTGCAGGGCGCGCCGCCGCGCCCTGGCCATTCCGGCCTGCCGCCGCCAGCGTGAGCAGGATGACGCTGGCCGGGACAACGACGAGGTTGGTGACAAGGCCGCTGATCGCGACCGTCAGGGTCGCCGCTTCGGCGCCGAAAATGGCCCCGAGCACCGGGATGCCGATGAACGGCACCGCCGGGAACGAGATGGCCAGGGCCTGGAGCGTGCTTTCTCCCAGGCCACGGCCGAAGGCATGGCGCGCGGCGGCAAGCGCGGCCGCGAAGGGGACGGCGATGCCGACGAGCATCGCGCCCATCAGCGGCAGGTTGGCAACGATCTGCCCCCGCGAGATCGTCACGGTGCCGGCGAACAGGCTCAGCGGCAGGGCGTAGGTCATCACCATCTTGTTCAGCGTGCCCGCGGCCTTGCTGTCGTCATCGTGGTGCCAGGCCGCGAAGTAGCCGAGCAGGAGGGTGACGAAGACCGGCAGGAGGGCGTTGATGATCGTCGTCACGGCCCGGCCTTGCCCGCATTGGGCGCGCCGCCGGGCGCCATCGCGCCGGCGGCAAGCGTAGCCGAAGGCCTGCCTGGGCGCCCTGGTCTCCCGGCACGCTTCCATGCAGTCCGCCAAGCCGAGCGGAAACCGCTCGCGACCGCCCCAGCCGCATCGCGCAAATGCTCCGCATTTCGCTGCGCTGCGCGTTTCGGCGAGGTCACTCGGCGGCCTGCCTCACCTCGACAGCATTGATGCCCGTCTCGACCGCCGCCGCGAAGTCGGGATGCACCTCGCGCCAGTGCCCGAGCATCCGCTGCTGGATCTCGCGCACCTTGGCAGGGTTCTCCAGCCCCATCGCCGGCATCGTCATGCTGCCGACGATGTTCTCGACCAGGCGCTTGCGCCCGCCATCGTCGAGCACCTTCTCCCACAGCGCGCGCGGCTGGGCGTAGAAGTCCCGGTCGTCGCAGGGATAGCTGGCGTAGCGGTCCGCGCCGCCGTCGATGCGCAGCGACGGCTCCTTCACCGAAGGGTCCTCGGCCGGGCCGCCGAAGCTGTTGGGCTCGTAGTCCACCGCGTCGCCGCCGTTGTTTCCCGTCGCCATGCTGCCGTCGCGGTGGTAGGTGCGGACAGTCGCCGCCTTGGCCTGGTTGACGGGCACGTGGTCGTAGTTGACGCCGATGCGGTAGCGGTGCGCGTCCGCGTAGGACAAGACGCGGTTCTGCAGCGCCTTGTCGGGGCTGAAGCCAATCCCCGGCACCGTGTTGGACACGTTGAAGGCCGCTTGCTCGACCTCGGCGAAGTAGTTGGACGGGTTGCGGTTCAGCTCCATCTCGCCAACCTCGACCAACGGGTAGTCCTTGTGCGGCCACACCTTGGTCAGGTCGAACGGGTGCCACTCGTAGCGGTCAGCCTCCGCTTCGGGCATGATCTGCCAGTACATCGTCCATTTCGGGAAGTCCCCGGCCTTGATGGCGGTTTGCAGGTCGCGCGAGGAGTAGTCCGGGTCCTCGGCCGTCATCCTCAAGGCTTCCGCGTCCGTGAACGTTTGGTTGCCTTGCTTGGTGACGAGGTGGAACTTGACCCAGAACCGCTCGCCTTGGGCGTTCCAGGTACTGAAGGTGTGGCTGCCGTAGCCGTTCATGAACCGCGCCGACTTGGGCGTGCCGCGGTCGCTGTACAGGATCATGACCTGGTGCACGGCTTCCGGCGACAAGCCCCAGTAGTCCCAGCGCCGCCAGTGCGGCTTGAGGTGCGTGCCGGGATCGCGCTTCTGGGTGCGGATGAAGTCGCTGAACTTTAGCGGGTCGCGGATGAAGAAGACCGGGGTGTTGTTGCCGACCAAGTCCCAGTTGCCGTCCTCAGTGTAGAACTTAACCGCGAAGCCCCGCGGGTCCCGCGCCGTGTCGGCCGAGCCGCTTTCGCCGCCGACCGTGGAAAAGCGCGCAAAGATCTGCGTCTCCTTGCCCGCAGCCGAGAACAGCTTGGCGCAGGTGTACGCGCCCATGTCCCTCGTCGTGCGGAAAACGCCGTGCGCGCCGTAGCCCTTGGCGTGGACCACGCGCTCCGGGACCCGCTCGCGGTTGAAGTGCGCCATCTTCTCGACGAGGTGGGTGTCCGCCATCAGCACCGGCCCGCGCGGCCCGGCGGTGAGCGAGTGCTGGTTGTCCTCGACGGGACGGCCGAACGCCGTGGTCAGCCTCGTCTTGTCTGCCGGCATGGTGTTTTCCCCTGGAAACGGCCAGCCCCACGGCGCGCACGACACGGAGCCAAGCTCGGAACGTCTCGATGTTCCGATGGAGATCGGAGACTAGGCCCGCCCTCGCGCTTTATCGTTTAACTGGTTTAAAAGCTGGATCACGGGACCGTGAGGGTGCGTGCGCTCACAGTCGCCGAAGGCCAGCCGCGATGCAGCGCTACGGCCACCTGCTCAAACAAAGCCCGGAACAGGCCGCAGACGCGGAAACGGCCATGACGGTTCACGAGCATGTCGAGTGGTCCGGCATGGCGCCATCCAGGCCTAGGCGGCAGAACCGCGGCAGGCCAAGTTGAAACGGGTGTCTTCGAAGATGGCGCCCCGACTTGATGCCGGAGAAACAGCCGATCGGCAGCATGCGCAGCATCAGTTCGGGATCGATCGAAGGACGGCCCTGGCTGTTGTAGAATGGCGCGAGCAGCGGGCGGACGAAAGACAGGTCGAGCCGGCGTCGATGGGCCGGAGCGGATGGTCGGTCGGCACGTAGTCCGTCAAGCGCACCTCGTGGCAGAGTTGCTCCTGGTCCTTGATCCTGCTCATCATCCTCGTGTGAACCTCCGTCGCTTTGGTGGCTCAGGATGTCGATTGGGGGAGTCGGAGGGAGCGGCGGAGGAACGAAGGCGCGGACGACCTCGCCGCCGACGGGGGTTTCGACAAAGCGGCCGAGCCTTGATGCCGCGGTGTTGGCAGAGGCGGTGCTGCTCATCGCCGTGATGGCGGCGGCCGCGCTTAGCTTAAGCAAGAAGGCCTTTGCTTTAACAAGGCTTGGGGCTAGGTAAGCCCGCTTAAATAGCGGGTCGCCATCCCGGGCGACCACGATGATGAGGCAAGACCCCGAATGCCCCGGCCTGCGCAGGCCGGCCAAGGACCCCCACCGGACGTCGGCATTCCGCGAGGCCGCGCGCGACATCGTGTTCTAAGGACCGTGACGACCGCCGAGCCGGCCTCAGCGTGGACACGGCCGGCGCCATCGCACGAGCGCTGGAGCGTGCCTCAGCATGTTGCACGGACCCGGAGAGCGGGCGCAGTTGCCCCACTCCCCCTTTGAGGTCAGGCGATGCGGACGTAGTTCGGGCGTGCAAGCTCCAGCATGCGGTTGAGCGCGTGGACGGCGACGTCCACCTCGGTCGCCCGGCGCTGGTCCGTGCGCGAGCGCAGCCCGTCACCGACCACCTGCTTGAACC